>NZ_CFKYFN010000088.1:0-64005 GCF_985060555.1 Odoribacter sp.
AGAGTTACTGAGTTTATAGAGTTACTGAGTTTATAGAGTTACTGAGTTTATAGAGTTACTGAGTTTATAGAGTTACTGAGTTGCTGAGTTAATAGAGTTACTAAGTTGCAGAGTTTGTGAGTTTATTAAGTTATTCATTATTACATCATCGAATCACTAAATTGTCAAATCTCAGAATCCCTTCTCCTTTTTACCTTCTCCCCTGCCTCTAGCCTTTAGCTTTTACCTTTTCATCTTCACCTCCACTGCCATCCCATCTCTGAGTTGCATCAACCCACCGGTGAGTATGGTATCTCCGACACTGATACCGGAAGTCACCTCTACATTTTTCTCATCGCGGCTTTCTGTTTCGACAGGTACACTTAAGGCTTTTCCATTTTTCACGATCCACATTCTTTTTCCGTCCATTTCGGGCACGACGGCTTCTGTCGGTACGGCAATGAATTCAGTTTTTCCACCCACCACCAGATTTCCTTTAGCAAACATACCGGGCATTAACTCCCCGTTTGTATTCCGGAAACGAGCCCGTAGAAGAATCATACGGGTTTTCACGTCGATAAAAGGATCTACAGCATAAACCTTGGCCGAATAAAGTTTATCATTTCCGGTCACTTTAAAAAATACTTCCTGCCCTTTCAGGTTATTATCGGCATATTTCTCCGGAATATTGAACTCATATTTCAGGGTAGAGTTGTCTACGATCCGGGCAATTTGTGAGCTGGGCTGTACATAACTACCTTCACTGACATACCGGAACCCCATTACCCCGTCGAACGGAGCCCGGATTTCGGTACGGCTGATTTTCACTTTCAGCAGTTCGATATCCGCTTCGAGCATATTATAATCGGTCTGTAACTGATCGAAGGCTTCGCGGCTGATCGATTCGCGCTTCAAAAGAATCCGTTGCCGTTCGAGCTTCTCGGCCAGTAATTTTTTCTGAAACTCCGCCCGGGTCAACTGAGCCTGCAAATCGGCATCGTCTACTTTTAATAGCAGCTGTCCCTTTTTAACGGCCACCCCTTCCTGAAAGTAAATCTTTCTGACTTTTCCCACGATCTCTGCTACCAAATCGACCTCTTCGTTTGCCAACAAAGAACCATTCACCGGAAATCCGGCAGCCACAACGGAATTCTTAGCAATAATCCCCGTTACCGGAAGTCTACCTTTCCCCATGTTACCTGGTGTATTTTGTTTTGATTGCACCCCATCTCCACCTATCCGGGGGATTATAATCCAAGCCGCCAAAGCCAGCGGAACCCCGATCTGTAATGATCTCTTTACGTATTTATTCATATTTCATCCAATAAATCAACCCTTTTTAGTTTATAAAGTTCATAAAGTTGCCCTTTCATCGCTAAAAGTCCATAAAGTCTATGTGCACCTTTTTAACGGAACCGGAGATTCCGGTCGGTCCCACCGACAACCGTAAAAAATGCCCGCAGGATTCAGAACCTTTACAAACCTGACAGACTTTACGAACCTAATAAACGATCTAAAAATTATAAGCCACCTTTTTCAGTTCTTTTTTCAATAAAAATAACTGTTTTGAGGTTTAGACAAACAAAACTTCCGGGAGTTTATCCCTCAAAATGTTAACACTTTGTTAAAGCCAGTTTTTTCTCCTGAACATCCAATAACTCAATATAGAAAAAGCAACCGATATAATAGCGATGACAAACAGTCCATAATGGCTGTCTTCCAATCCATTGTGAACATTCATACCATATAAACTGGCAATCAATGTCGGAATCATCAAAAGCAGGGAAATAGCGGTCATACGCTTCATGATTACGTTCAGATTATTAGAGATAACCGAAGCAAAGGCATCCATCGTACCGCTCAGGATATCACTATAGATTCGGGCAGTGTCCTGAGCCTGCCGCAGTTCGATCTCTACATCTTCTACCAGATCGGGATCGAAAAATTCCCGTTGGCTTTTTAAATTCTTCAATTTCACCAGCAGGTTGTCATTTCCTCTCAAAGAGGTAATAAAAAACACCAATGATTTTTCGATTTTCAGCAACCGTTGCAATTCGGCATTCTGAATCGATCTTTCCAATTCTTTTTCAACAGACCGGCTTTGGTTATTGATCTGTTTCAAATATTTGAGATACCACACGGAAGAAGACAAAAACAATCTGAACAACAGATCCCAACTCCCATCGATCGGCAATTTCTTACGCTGCATATACCGGATAAAATCGGGCAGCATATCCGTTGCGTGGTGACAGATCGTCACGAAATAATCGGCTTTCATGATAATTCCCAAAGGAACGGTGATATAGGGTATATCGTTTCCCTCATCCCGGTAGGGAATGCGCAGAATCATCAAGGTCCAGCCATCTTCCGTTTCGATACGGGGACGTTCGTCGACATCCCGGATATCGGATAAAAATGCAGAAGGAATCTTCAAATCACGAGTAAGGTAGAGCGTATCTTCCTCGGTCGGCATTTCGATATTCACCCAACAGTATTTTTGCCAGGCCTGCTTTTCGGCAAAATTATCCCTGCAACATAAAAATTTTCTCATATAAAACCCTCCATTCGTTACGAACAAAGGCCTGAGAAAACCTTTGTTCAGATTAATACTTTTGATGATAATCGTCCATATCTATTGTTATGAATTTTGCGCGGCAAAAATAGAAAAAGAAATCATTTTTTCAAATCGATATATATCGGTAAATGATCGCTATATCCACCGACATAACGCGGTCCCCGGTAAGTAGGACAAGGTTTGTATCCGAAATAAGTTTTATCTTCTTCCAGTAGAAAAGGAGCTGAAAAAACAGTAAGCCGCCGATCGGCTTTCCAGACAGAGTGCCCATCCAGTAAAGCTCCCGAAAGAATCAGGTGGTCGATGGTCTGCCAGTTGCCTTTGTAACGGTAACTGCCGTAATTCTTTTTCAATAAATAATAGCCTGTATTATATAAATCTTTACACCTCGGTTTTTTATCGGAACTTTTGGTACCCAACACCTTTTGTGCCGGGGTATTTGCTTTCCCGTTCAGATCACCCATGATTACAATACCGGCGCGGGGCTGAACAGCCAATAATGAATCGACTTTATGCCGTACCGTCGAAGCTGCCCGTTCTCTGCGCCACTCGCTTTGCTTCTCTCCACCGATCATCGAAGGGAAATGGCAGACAAAAAAATGAAGGGTATCCGAATCCAGCACCCCGGAAGCATACAAAATATCCCGGGTACGGATGGTGGTATCTTCGGGAAATGACAAGCGCAAGAAATCGGCTTCTAAAAGTTCGAAACAATCTTTCCGGTAAAGCAAAGCAACATCGATACCCCGGCGGTCGGGAGAATCCTGATGAACAATTCCGTAATTCCCGTCGGCCAAAGCCGTTTTCTGCGTTAAATCTTCCAATACCCAGCGATTTTCCACTTCCGCCAAACCGACGATACAAGGCAGTTCTTTATCTCCCACGCTATCGATCACTTCTGCGATTTTCAATAATTTATCCGTGTATTTAGCCTTCGTCCAATGTTTCTTTCCCCGGGGAGTGAACTCATCGTCGGCAGTCGAGGGATCATCGGCGGTATCGAATAAATTCTCTACATTATAAAACATAATCCGGCAATGATCCTGTGCCACAACAGGCATCGTCAGCACACAAAGCAAAAATAATATACCCAATAATTTCATCTTTGTCTGAATTTTGAAATGAGCTTTATCAACCAACCCGATCACAGGCATTCTTTCGACCTCATCCTGCCATAATCACTCCACACCATATCTTTATACAAATCCGAACCGATATAATCCAGAATCATACTTCCCCGCCGGCAGTCCAGATAATAATACAGACGTTCTATCAGCTTTCCGTTCTCATCGAAAAGGAAAAACCGTCATACCTCATGCTTTATTTTTCGTTTTCGACCTCCGGGCCGGTTTGGGCCTGCAACAGCTCCCAATATTCGACAGCTCTTCTCAAATGAGGGATAACGATAGTCCCCCCCACCACGTCGGCCACAGCAAAAACTTCGAACAATTCGGGAGTAGTCACCCCTTGTTCATAACATTTTTCCAAATGATACTTGATGCAATCGTCACATCTCAAAACCATGGAAGTGGCCAGTCCCAACATCTCCTTTACCTTGGAGGAGAGTGCCCCTTCCATATAAGTATTGGTATCGATATTGTAGATTCTTTTGATCACTTTATTATCGGCTGCCAGAATCCTCTCGTTCATTTTAGCCCGGTAAGCTCTGAATTCTTCAATCTGATCTTTCATTACCCGAAAAATTTAATTATATCATTTACATTAGCCAGAATAAACAAGCCGAAGATAAAAATCATGCCTGTAATCTGAGCATACTCCATAAATTTCTCTCCCGGTTTACGACGGGTAACCACTTCATACAACAGGAACAAAACATGTCCTCCGTCCAAAGCCGGTATAGGCAGAATATTCACGACGGCCAGCATGATCGAGATCAAAGCGGTCAGTTCCCAGAAAGAATGCCAATTCCAATACCCCGGGAAAATGTTGGCGATCGAAGCCATCCCACCGACCGACTTATAAGCGGTATCTCCCTGAGAAAAGAGTAATTTCAGCTGTTTCACGTAAGAACCGAGTTGTCCGATCCCCATCTCGATTCCGGCAGGAATCGCTTCTGCCAGTGTATATTTCTGAGTCGCCAATTCATAGGCATTGGCAGTCAGCAAAGGATAAAAACCGAATTTTCCGTCTTCCCCCAAAGTAAAAGCATAAGATAATGTATCCGCTCCCCGCAATACGGTCGTTTCCACCCGCTTTCCTTTATTGGCGGCGAGCAAATCCGAAAATTCATCGTAAAAACGAAAAGTATGTCCGTTGACAGACAGAATCTTATCCCCTTTTCGCATACCTGCATCATAAGCCACAGAATAATCCCCGAAGTCCTGTATCTCGATTCCATCGACCGGGATACGGGGAGTAAGCAGCGGATTCAGCTTGAAACTCTTGGACGATAATTCCAGCAGCGTAGCAATAAAGTCATCCGGAATATCCAAAGAAACTTGCTCTCCATTGCGCAATACCTGAATGGTCTTGGAACGATTGAACAATATTTCGGGAAGCACATCGTCAAAACGGACCACTTCTTTATTGTCGAGAGCAACGATAATATCACCGTTTCGCATTCCGATATTTTTGAAGACGCTGTCGCATACCACTCCGTAAGTGACGTTTTTTGCAGGAAGATAGGTCTCCCCCCAGGTGAATAGGATGCCGATATAAATGACAAAAGCCAGTAAGACGTTCACCAATACCCCGCCCAACATAATCAGCAAGCGTTGCCAGGCCGGTTTAGCCCGGAATTCCCAAGGCTGAGCCGGTTGTTTCATCTGCTCGGTATCCATCGATTCATCGATCATTCCGGCGATCTTCACATATCCACCCAACGGCAACCAACCGACTCCATACTCGGTCTCTCCCTTTTTAAATTTAAATAAAGAGAACCAGGGATTAAAAAACATATAAAACTTTTCTACCCGGGTCTTAAACAACTTCGCAAACAAAAAGTGTCCGAATTCGTGAAACAAAACCAGGATAGAAAGACTCAAGACAAATTGTACTATTTTTATAAAAATATCCATGATATGAGGTAAAAAGTAAAAGGTTAAAGTTAAAAGACTATAAGCTAAAAAGCTATAGAGGAGGTATTTTGGGGGATACATTTTTCCTGGCGATTTCACGGGTCAGGCGATCGGTTTCCATATAATCCTCCAAAGTCGGTTTCTTCAGGAAATCTACTTGTTGCATTGTTTTTTCGATCAGATCGGACATACCGGTGAAAGACAGGCGCCCTTGCAGGAAGGCAGCCACAGCGACTTCATTGGCCGCATTCAGGATACAGGGCATGTTTCCGCCTTGCCGCATAGCCTCGTAAGCCAATCCAAGGTTACGAAAGGTTTTCTCGTCAGGCTGTTCGAAAGTCAGGGAATGACATACCTTGAAATCCAAACGTCCGAAATCAGCTGTAGTCCGTTCGGGGAAAGTCAGGGCATACTGAATCGGCAGCCGCATATCCGGCACTCCGAGCTGGGCTTTCACGCAGCCATCCGTAAACTGCACCATCGAATGAACGATAGATTGGGGATGCACCACCACTTCGATTTGTTCGGGTTTCATGCCGAACAACCATTTGGCTTCGATCACTTCAAACCCTTTGTTCATCATAGAAGCCGAATCGATCGTCACCTTAGCACCCATATGCCAGTTAGGATGTTTCAAAGCATCGGCAGGAGTCACCTTTTCCAAAAAAGCCCGGTCTTTTCCCCGGAAAGGACCTCCGGAAGCGGTCAAAATCAGTTTTTCGGCTTTACTCCGGCTCTCTCCGGCCAAACACTGGAAGATGGCAGAATGTTCCGAATCGACAGGCAGAATAGCTACCCGATGTTCTGCGACCGATTCGTTGACCAATTCTCCGGCTACAACCAGAGTCTCTTTGTTAGCCAAAGCAATATTTTTTCCGGCTTTAATGGCATTTACCGTCGGAATCAAACCGCTGTATCCCACTAAAGCTGTCACCACCAGATCGACGTCTGCAAAAGTCACGATCTGGGCAAGCGCATCGGCTCCGGCAAATACTTTTATATCTTCATGTTGTAAGGCATCGCGCAGAAGCGGATATTTCTCCTCATTGGCAATCACCACACTATCCGGGTGGAATTTCAATGCCTGTTCGATCAATAAATCGACATGATTATTGGCTGTCAGCACTTCGACACTGAACCGTTCGGGATTGGCTTCCACCACTTCCAGCGTCTGTGTTCCGATCGATCCTGTCGAACCTAATATCGCAATCTTTCTCATATATTCATTCTTCCAAACCGAAATTGCCGAAACAACTTCCGGTTATCGATTCTTTATTTAAACTTAATAAAATTCTCCGGGTTGAGCGGATTACCTGCCCGCCACAATTCAAAATGCAAATGGGGACCGCTGGACTCCTCTCCGGTATTTCCCACTACCCCCAGGACCTCTCCGGCCCTGACATAATCTCCCTGTTTTTTCAATAGGATAGAATTGTGTTTGTATACAGAAATCAGGTCGTTGGTATGTTGCACCTGGATCACATATCCGGTCTTCACCGTCCAATCGGTAAAAATCACGACCCCATCCAATACCGCAGCCACCTTAGCATTGGCTTTCGCCACAATATCAGTGCCGTAATGCCGTTTCTTCTCATCGAAGCTTTGGGTTACAATTCCTTCCACAGGCGGGAAAAAATGATAATAATCGTGGTTTTGTTCTTTCATTCCCAGCGATAGATTAAAGCGTTCACGCTCTTCGATAGCAGCCCGGAATTCATTTTCCTGTTCGCTGATCTGAAATCGGATGGTATCGTTCCGGTAGCGCGCCGTATCCTCCCGCGAACGTTCGAGGGAAGTGGTATCTCCCCCATTCAAAACCAACCGGATGGATTTGAAAAAGCGGTCTCTCTTCAGCAATTCATTCTCCAGCGAATCTACCCGGAGCGCATTTTGGGCGATCATCTGCCGCATATTTCCATCCGGATAGCCAGGAATAAATTCCCGCAAGTCGGTGAAAGCTATCAATAAAATGGTCAGAACGACCAAAATTACCGCCAGCACACTCAATGCAGTCAATACATGCAACTGGGACAATCTGAAATTGAACACCTCCTCATAAGAAGTCTCGTTAATGACAGAAAGTTTATATTTATATTTCAGACGATCCCAAAGTCTTACTTTTTCTTTAGCCATGCCCCGATTTTTTAGCTTCCAAAATTACAACAAAAAAATCAATGTCGCAATGACCGATCGTTTATAACTCATCAAAAGCAATGTATCGTTAAGCCACACTTCAGGATAACCTTCTACTCTGACAGGGAGAGGTTGTTCTATATTCACTCCATTATCGGGAGAGTAATTTAAATATTTGGCTCCATTGAGATCGATAATATCAAAAGAAGAATTTTTTTTATTTGAACAGAAGATTGCAAGTTGACATATTCCCCCGGCCCTTTTCCATTCTTTCCAATTTGATAAAGAAAATTACCCGAAGAATGGTATTATTATATTAAAGAAAGAAAAAAGTACCAATTAATACTGATGATTTTGGCTTCTTTCTTTTTTCTTTTATATTTTTACATTAATAATTGATTATAGTATCGAAGAATATGGCTATGCAACTATTCTTCGATACACTATTTCTAATTAGGTATATTGAATAAAACGGTGTATTTTATAATTATTCTCTTTATCGGACATGTTTTTTTCAGTTAAAAGAGCCGTGACCGAAACCGCCTTTTTAGTCGTCACAACAGATAACCCGAACTGCCGTATACGCAGTTAATCACGATTGGTTTTCCCCACCCACATACATGGATTTATATTCGAACACTTTCAGTCCGAATTCGGGTAATACCGCCATGATATGGTCGAAAATATCGGCCTGGACTTTTTCATAGGTCACCCACTCCTGAATAGCCGAGAAGCAATAAATCTGGATGGGCATACCGGTCGGGCCGGGTTGTAATTGGCGGACCATATGTGTCATATTCGTATTGATATCGGGATTAGCTTCGATCCATGCATCCATATAATAACGGAATATACCGATATTGGTCAGCTTACGCTCATCCAGAATCGTAATTTTATCTTTATTGATATCTCCCAGTTTAGCGACCATCTGATCGATATAATCTTTCAGGAAGGCCGAAGAAGCAAATTTTACGACTTCGTCATGACTCAAAAAATGAACCGAATCGATATCGATATTGATACTCCGCATAATTCTCCGTCCCGGCGATTCCTGCATTCCCCGCCAGTTGGTGAAAGATTCCGACACCAACTGATAAGTGGGTACCATCGAAATAGTCATATCCCAATTCTGCACTTTGACGGTGTACAGATTCACTTCCAACACAACTCCATTGGCATTATTCTTATCCATCTGAATCCAGTCGCCGATGCGGATCATATTATTGGAAGTCAGCTGGATTCCGGCAACGAATCCCAGGATCGAATCCTTGAAGATCAAAAGCAGCACCGCGGCAAAAGCACTCAAACCGACAATCAGGTGTTCCGGCGATTTATTCACCAGCACACTGACGACGGTAATCACCACAACCGTATACAAAAACACCTTGATCAACTGGATAAAAAAAGTAATCGGACGATTTTTCGAAACCGGATAGCTCTCATAAATCTTGTTGATCGCATTCAATAAAGAAGTAATGATAAACAGGGTAACGATAATCAACCAGATATCTACCAGGCGCCGAAGGACATATTTATATTCCCAGGTAATAAAAGTGAGAACGATATAAGCTGTAAAAGGAGGGATCAGGGAAGCCAATTTTCGGAAAAAACCCTGATCGTAGAGGATATCGTCCCAAGTACTTTTGGTCTTTCCTACAACTTTTTTCAAGAGTTTGGAGAGCCATTTCCTGGAAATAATATAAATCAGAATGGCAACGGTAATCGTTATCGCCATTTTTATTAGAGTGCTTTCGTCATCTGTCATTCCGACTTTTTCAGTCCAGGCGGATACCCGATGCAAAAAAGAAACAGAGTCTCTCATAAGTATGATATGTTAAAATATTGTTTATGCTCAATCTGAGCTTTTTACAGGAATAGCGGTCCCTTATTAAATTTAAGTTAAATCCCTTATTGTATTTATATTTGATCGTAAATAAAGCTACTTTTGTTTCGAATCATAAAAATTTAACTATGAAAAGACTATTTATTTTAATTACATTTTCCTGTTTATTATTCCTGCAAGGAAGTTTTGCACAGGTCGATCTTCAGGCCCCGCTTCCTCAAGATCCGAATATTGTAACGGGAAAGCTCCCCAACGGTATAGTGTATTACCTGCGTCACAATGAAGAACCCAAAGGCAGAGCGAGTTTCTACATCATACGTAATGCCGGAGCCCTGCTCGAAAACGATGAACAAGACGGTCTGGCCCACTTCCTGGAACACATGGCCTTTCAGGGAACCAAGAATTTCCCTGGGAAAGGTATCATCACCTCTCTGGAAAAGCACGGAGTTTCTTTCGGCCGTAACATCAATGCTTACACTGCACAAAATGAAACGGTCTACAATCTGAGCGATGTACCGACAAACAGCGAATCTCTGTTAGACACCTGCCTGTTGATTCTGCACGACTGGTCTTACTATCTTACCCTGGAAGACGACGAAATCGATGCTGAGCGCGGAGTGATCACCGAAGAATGGAGAACCCGCCGGACACCGCAATTCCGGATTCAAAAACAGATGTTCCCGGTACTTTTCAAAGATTCAAAATACGCCATTCGGGACGTTATCGGTAATTTAGATGTAATCAAAAATTTCAAATACCAGACTATCCGTGATTTTTATCATGAATGGTACCGGACAGACCTGGAAGCCATAGCAATCGTCGGCGATTTCGATGTAGCTAAAATGGAACAAAAAGTAAAAGAATTGTTCAGTAAAATCCCTGCTGTAGAAAATCCGACTCCCCGTCCTTTCTACGAAATTCCCGAACACGACGAGATGTATTATTGCCTGGCAACCGACAAAGAAGTACAGCAATCTTCTATTCAGATCGTGACCCTGTTACCCGGTACTCCGGCAACAGAAAAGAATAAATTGGCTTATTTTAAAGATAACATAATCAACTCTTTCTACAATCAGATGGCCGGAGCACGGATCAGCGAAATGATGCAGAAAGGTAATCCTCCCTTTATCAACGGAGGTTTCGGATTCGATGGTTTTGTGAGAGGTTATAATGCTTATAACATCAACACAACGGCCAAACCCAACGAAGAAGACGTTGCCCTGGAAGCCATCTTAACCGAAAATGAAAGAATCCGGCGGTTCGGTTTCACCCCGAGTGAACTGGAACGGGTAAAAACCAATATGCTGGTCGGCCTGGAATCGGCTTATAAAGAAAAAGACAAAACCGGTAACGAAAGTTATATCGGGGAAATGCAAGCGAATTTCCTGGAACAGGAACCGATCGTAGATTTCGATTTCTATTACAATGCTGTCAAACAAATTATTCCGACCATTACCGTAGAAGAGGTATCTGCACGGGCTAAAGAGTGGAATACCGATAAAAACCGTACAGTAGTCGTTTCCGGTCCGTCAGAGAATGCCAAGCACCTGACCCGGGAAGAAGTAACCGCTATTATGGATAAGGTTGCTAAAAAAGAGATAGAACCCTATCGCGACGAAGTAACCGATGCAACATTGATCAGCGAAGAATTACCGGGTTCAAAAATCGTTTCTACCAAGAAACTTCCCTTATTCGATGCAGAAGAATGGACACTGGCCAATGGAGCGAAAGTAGTCTTCCGTAAAGCAGATTACGAAAAAGATGCCGTATCACTGACTTCTTACAGCAAAGGAGGAACTTCACTTTACGATATAGACATGCTTCCTTCCGCCAATAACGCTGCTGCATTTGTAGGAGCTTACGGTTTAGGAGATTTCGATGCAACCACTTTAAGAAAAATCCTGATCGGGAAGATGGCTTCCTGCGGAGTTTCTATCAACGGTTTGTCGGAATCTGTCAGCGGTAGCTCTACACCTCAGGATTTCGAAACCATGCTTCAATTGTTGTATCTGCGTTTCGAAAAACCCCGTTTCGACAAGGAAGCCCATGAAGCTATGATGAGCCGCACCAGGGCCTCTATCGCCAATATGGAGAAGAATCCGCAGAAAATCATGAAAGATTCGATTAGTCTGATCATGAGTAACTACAATCCGCGTACTCTGCTCTTCAACGAAAAATACCTGGATCAGATCAGTATCGAAAAGATCGAACAGGTTTATCGCGACCGGATTAAAGATGCCAGCGATTTCACCTTCTTCATCGTAGGTAATATCGATACAGAAACGGTAAAACCATTGGTAGAAAAATACATCGGTTCATTAAAATCTGAAAACCGGAAAGAAACCTGGCGCGACAACCATGTAAGAGGTCCGAAAGGCAAAACGGTAAAAGAAATCGAATTGGAACTGACTACCCCGAAATCGAGCGTGATCACAAATTTCTCTAAAGATATGAAATACAGTGTTTACAACAATATCTGTAATAATATTCTGGAAGGAATCCTGGATTTAAGATATACCGAAAATATCCGGGAAAAAGAAGGAGGAACTTACGGTGTAGGTGTTCAGGCCGGTTCTGTACGCGAGCCTTACTCCAACTATAGCATGACGATGAGCTTCGATTGTGATCCGGACAAGGCACAACATCTGAAATCGTTGATTTATGCCGAATTGGATAAAATCATGAAAGAAGCTCCGACTCCGGAAGAAATGAATAAAGTGATCGCCAATATGAAGAAAAACCACGAACAATCCAAAAACCACAACAGCTATTGGATGAATTGTATTACTTCTTATTATATCAGTGGTGTGAATCCGAACGATCCGAAAAACTTCGATCACATTGTCGATAAACTGCAACCCAAAGACATTCAGAAATTTGCTCAGTCTCTTTTCAAGGGTGCCGATGTTGTCGATCTGATTTTCAAACCGAAACAATAATCTTCGGGCGAAGCATTTTAAATAGGGTGTCAAAAGTGGCACCCTATTTCATTTTTTTATTACATTTACCTTTTGAAACAGCGTGCTGAATTATTATCTACAAACCCAAATATTATGTCACAAAACAAAACAAATTTTGCTGTGCCTTTGGCATTCGTCGGTATGATGTTTTTTGCGATCGGATTCGCATTGGGCATCAACTCATTTTTGATTCCGGTATTAAAAGGTGCTTTGTCTCTGCCTTCAGGGGTAGCCTACCTGCTGCTAGCAGCTACTTTCGTTCCTTTCCTGATTTTCGGCTACCCGGCTTCTGCCACGATTGCCAAAATCGGTTACAAAAGAACAATGGCACTCTCGTTTTTGATTTTTGCCGTTGCTTTTATTTTATTTGTATTATCAGCTAAATTGGAAAATTTCATTCTTTTCCTCATCGCTTCTTTCGTCAGCGGTGCCGCCAACGCTTATTTACAAGCATCGGTAAACCCGTACATTACCATTCTGGGACCGATTGAAAGCGCGGCCAAACGAATGAGTATCATGGGTATCTGCAACAAACTGGCATGGCCGGTAGCTCCTTTGTTTTTCGCACTCGTGGTAGCCGACCAAACCAATGTGCAGACTTCCGATCTGTATCTGCCTTTCTACATCATCATCGGCGTATTTCTATTGTTAGGTATCATCTCTTTAATGGCTCCGCTTCCCGAAGTAAAAGCTGCCGGAGAAGACGAATCGGATACCGCCAATTGCCCGTATGCAGCAAATAAAACTTCTATTTGGCAATTTCCCCACTTGGTTCTGGGTGCACTGACCTTGTTCATTTATGTCGGTGTCGAAACTTTGTCTCTAAGTACAGCCGTCGACTACGCCAAAGCGTTGAATTTGGAAAATCCCGATTTATATGCCTGGATTCCGAGTATCGGTATGGTCATCGGTTATATTTGCGGTATCATTCTGATTCCGCAATACCTAACTCAAGACATGGCAATGAGAATCTGTGCCTGCATCGGTGTAGCCGGTTCTCTGGCCATTGTATTGCTGCCTGCCGAAATATCTATCTGGGCAATCTTCCTGATGGCTCTAGGGTGCTCGCTAATGTGGCCGGCATTATGGCCGCTTGCTATGGCAGACCTCGGCAAATTCACCAAATCAGGCAGTGCTCTTCTGACAATGGCTATCGCCGGAGGAGCCGTTATCCCGACTGTTTTCGGATTTTTGCAAGAAGGTTTGGGGGCACAAGGGGCTTATTGGTTAGCCTTGCCTTGTTTTCTGTTTATCCTGTATTATGGTGTAGCCGGTTATAAAATCAGAACGAAATAAAGGTGACACCGAACATTGATCGGTTTGTAAAGTTCCAGACCCCTGCGGGATATTTTCTTAAAGTGACCTCCGGTTCCATGAAGAAAACCCCGCAGGGATCCATAAACTTTAAGAACTTTTACTGACGAATGATTTTCTTTGACAATACCAACATGCAAATTCCCTATCTTCCCTTTTTAGACAGCAACGACCTCCGACAGGCAGGTGAGCAACTGAATAAAATCGATTTTCACCGAATCGGGCAGAATAACTGGCCGGAACAATTCCCTTACACGCCTTATGCAGCTTTTACCATGGCACACAACGGAGAAATGCTCTTTATCCGGTTTAAGGTCGACGAGACCAGTACCATGGCCCTCACCCGGGAAGACAACGAGCAAGTGTGTAACGATTCCTGTGTCGAATTTTTCCTGGCAGTCGACGATAGTGGGTATTACAATTTCGAATTTACCTGTATCGGTAAAACTTTGTTAGGTTTCCGGAAAGAACGCCCAGCGGCGGTTCATGCCCCGGAAGATATCATGGCCTCGATTCTCCGTTATTCTTCATTGGGCGGGGCAAATTTCGAAGAAACCCGGCTAGGCCATCCCTGGGAACTGACTGTGGGAATTCCGGCTTCAGCTCTTTTCCGTCACAACATCGATACCTGGCAGGGTTTGAAAGCCCGCATCAACCTTTATAAATGCGGAGATCGGCTATCCTGCCGGCATTATTTATCCTGGCGTCCGATCGATTCTCCCAAACCGGATTTTCATACGCCCCGTTGTTTTGTTGCGGTACAATTTTAAAACTCTCCGATGAAAGATCGTCTTCTATACGGATTATTCCCGGGCCTGTCAGCTCCTTTCATCATCATCCTGTTGTTCTGGCTTTTCCGCTTTCACGACCTCCCGCTTTCCCAATTTATCCACCAGGCGATCGCATTGAAAGTACAATTCAAACTCATTTCCGTCGGTGTATTCTTTGCCGACTTAGGCTTATTTTATTTATTTCTGCACTTAAACAAGAATAACGCCTCGAAAGGCGTTATCCTGGCAGTTTTAATCTATTTCTTTCTTTTTCTATTTTCCAGTCTTTAGATCGGAGAAGGCGATTTCCTTCTTATTTGCCTTCTTCCACTTCCTCGAATTCGGCATCCTCGATATCCGAATCTCCTCCCATTTTCACGATTTTTTCTTTTTCTTCACTGGCTTTGCGCATTTTACGGATGGAATATTGGTTGAGCAGATCGGTTACGCCATAAAAAACGGCGGTAATCCCGAACAGGATGAACACGCTTTCGGCCGAACTGAAAGGATCGAATAAAATCACGATACCGACAATCAGGATCAGTACCGGGAATAAAAAACTAACCGGCGCAATACGCCCGAACTGACGGGCTGCGGCAAGGGTCACAAATTGTCCGACAGCAGCGACCACTAAAATAAATCCCAGGAGAAACATAAAAACGGTCGCAAAAGTAGACGGCAGACATACCAGCAGTAATCCCAAAATAACACTTCCGATTCCGCTCAAGGGAGCAAAACTCCGCTGATGTTCCTCGCGGTTTCTGGAAGAGATAATAAACGCAATAATACCGATGGCCAGGAAAACGATACCTATCAGCATAACAACATACTTCAATGCATCGGCTGGCCAGATCAAAAGAGCCAAACCGAGCAAAATCGCTAAAACCGCCCTGTATATGCCTCCTTTAAAATTCGAAGTCGTGTAAACAATTTGCATATAAATTACAATTAAAGATCTTTCTTTTTTTATTTAACGAAGGTAAGCATTTTTTTGTTAGGTTAAAAAGGAAAGCAAAAAATACTAACTATCTTTGCACACTCAAAAAAATAATTATGGGATTTAAAGAAGAAATTGAAAGACGCCGTACTTTCGGAATCATCAGTCACCCTGATGCCGGAAAAACCACATTAACGGAAAAGTTATTGCTTTTCGGAGGAGCCATTCACGTTGCCGGAGCTGTTAAATCGAATAAGATCAAGAAGACAGCCACGTCCGACTTTATGGAGATCGAACGTCAGCGTGGTATTTCTGTGGCGACTTCTGTCATGGGTTTTGAGTACAACGGAATCAAGATCAATATTCTGGATACCCCGGGTCACCAGGACTTTGCCGAAGACACTTTCCGAACCTTAACGGCTTGCGACAGTGTAATCATCGTGATCGATGCAGCCAAAGGAGTAGAAACGCAAACCCGTAAGCTGATGCAAGTCTGCCGGATGCGCAAAACCCCGGTGATCGTGTTTATCAATAAACTGGACCGTCCGGCCAACGATCCTTTCGATATTCTCGACGATGTAGAGAAAGAACTACAGATCAGGGTAAACCCACTCAGCTGGCCGATCGGAAGCGGAGATACCTTCAAAGGTATCTATAACCTCCACCGGCAAAACCTTTGCCTGTATAGTCCGAGCATTCAGAACATCCCCGAAGGCATTGAGATCACCGATACCCGATCGGACGAACTCGACCATCATATCGGCGAAAGGGCTGCCGGTAAACTACGGGAAGACCTGGAGCTGATTCAGGGGGTTTATCCCAGTCTCGACCGGCAGGAATACCTGGACGCACATGTGGCTCCCGTATTTTTCGGTTCGGCGTTGAATAATTTCGGTATCCGGGAACTTCTGGATTGCTTCATCGAAATAGCTCCGGCACCTCTTGCCCGGGAAACCGAAGAACGCCCGGTCCGGCCGGAAGAAGAGAAATTCACCGGTTTTGTATTTAAGATTCATGCCAACATGGACCCTAACCACCGGGACAGAATTGCTTTTGTGAAAATTTGTTCGGGAATTTTCAAACGGAATACCAATTATTTACATGTCAGAAACGGTAAAATGTTGAAATTTTCCACTCCCACCGCTTT
Source organism: Odoribacter sp. (assembly GCF_985060555.1). NCBI lineage: Bacteria > Pseudomonadati > Bacteroidota > Bacteroidia > Bacteroidales > Odoribacteraceae > Odoribacter > Odoribacter sp. The sequence continues at coordinate 16,697 of NZ_CFKYFN010000088.1, forward strand.
TATGGCCTCCAAGAAATCGGTGATCGATGAGGCTTACCCTGGTGATATCATCGGTTTGCACGATACCGGTACCTTTAAAATCGGAGATACCCTGACAGAAGGAGAAAAACTGCATTTCAAAGGTATCCCCAGTTTCTCTCCGGAATTATTCAAGTATATTGAAAATGCCGATCCGATGAAATCCAAACAGTTGGCCAAAGGGATCGATCAATTGATGGACGAAGGGGTAGCCCAATTATTCGTCAGCCAATTCAATAACCGGAAAATCATCGGCACGGTAGGAGCACTGCAGTTCGAGGTGATCGAATACCGGCTTTTACACGAATATGCCGCCGCCTGCCGCTGGGAACCGATCAATCTTTACAAAGCTTGTTGGATCGAAGCCCAGGATCAGGCAGAATTGGAAGATTTCAAAAAACATAAAGCTCAATATATGGCGAAAGACAAAGAAGGCAGAGATGTATTTCTGGCCGACTCACAATATATGTTGCATATGGCTCAGGAAAATTACAAAAAACTGATTTTTCACTTTACCTCAGAATTTTAACCATAAACTTTAAATCGAATCCTATGTTGGAAACCGGAAAATCATATACACAAGAAATCATCGTCGGTCCTAAAGACACCGCCTTAGCTCACGGCTCGGGCCATTTGGAAGTCTTTGCGACACCAGCAATGGTGGGACTGATGGAAAATACGGCGATACACTGCCTGGAAGGCATGTTGGAACCGGATACAGATACCGTAGGTATTGAAATTCATGTACAGCATACCAAGGCAACAGCCGTCGGTAAAAAGGTGATGTGCAAAGCGACGATCGTCGAAATCGATGGCCGCCGGATACGTTTTGAGATCGAAGCCACGGATGAAAAAGGAACAATAGGACATGCTATTCACGACCGCTTTATCATCTACCCGGAGAAATTCATGAGTAAATTATAAGTCGTTTGTAGTGGAAACTTACCCAGAGTATCCGGATTGGTCGGACAAAACGTTTCTGATAGCAGAAGATATCGACAGTAATTATACGATCCTTGCGGCTCTGTTAAAAAAAACACATGTCCGTATCTTACGGGCACGTAACGGAAAAGAAGCGATACAAATCGCTTCAGGAACGGCCTCCATCGATCTGATTCTAATGGATATCAGCATGCCGGATTCTGACGGAATAGAGGCTTTACGGTTTATCCGGCAACAATTGCCCGGAAAAATCGTAATAGCACAAACAGCACATGATCTCTCTTCTTTGGAGATTATAAATGAGAAGTTCGATGGTTTTTTATTAAAACCGATCCGTCGGAAAGAATTACTTGAAACATTAAGTAAATATTTATCCTGATATGCAATTTAAACTAACCTCTGAATTCCAACCTACCGGCGATCAACCGGAAGCCATCCGCCAATTGATCCAGGGACTTCAAAGCGGACGGTCATCACAGGTCTTACTGGGAGTCACCGGTTCAGGAAAAACTTTTACTGTAGCTAATGTCATCAACGAAATCCATCGTCCGACTCTGATTTTAAGTCACAATAAAACATTAGCAGCTCAATTATACGGGGAATTCAAATCTTTTTTCCCCGAAAATGCAGTCGAATATTTTGTATCTTATTACGATTATTACCAACCGGAAGCTTATCTGCCGACAACAGATACCTATATCGAAAAAGACCTCGCCATCAATGACGAGATAGACAAACTTCGTTTACGGACCACCGCTTCCCTGCTTTCGGGACGTCGGGATGTCATCGTTGTCTCTTCGGTGTCTTGTCTGTACGGTATGGCCGATCCCCGGGCTTTCGGCTCGAACGTCACCCATTTGAAAAGAGGCATGACTATCAGCCGGAATGTCTTATTACGCCGGCTGGTAGACGCTTTATATGCAAACAACGAAATCGAATTCAAACGGGGTTGTTTCCGGGCCAAAGGGGAAACCGTGGATATTTTTCCTGCCATAGAAACTTACGACGGCGTAGCTTACCGGATCGAATTCTGGGACGACGTAATCGACCGGATCTCTTCTTTTAACCCGGTTACCGGACAGAGCATCGGTAGTCAGGATGAACTCGATATTTATCCGGCCAATCTTTTTGTCACCGACAAAGCCACGATAGCCCACGCCCTGGTTGAAATCGGCCAGGATTTGCAAGATCAACTGGCTTATCTGAAAGAGATCGGGAAATTTATGGAAGCCAAACGCCTGGAAGAACGGGTGAAATACGATATGGAAATGATCCGGGAATTAGGTTATTGCCCGGGCATTGAAAACTATTCGCGCTATTTCGACGGCCGGAAAGCAGGAGTTCGTCCTTTCTGCTTATTGGATTATTTCCCGGAAGATTTTCTGATGGTCATCGACGAATCGCATGTTACCCTGCCCCAGATACGGGCGATGTACGGAGGCGATCACGCACGGAAACTGACGCTGGTGGATTATGGTTTCCGTTTACCGGCAGCTTTCGACAACCGTCCCCTCACGTTCGATGAATTTGAAAGTAAAACCGGCCAGACGATTTACATCAGTGCCACACCTGCCGACTATGAACTGGAAAAAAGTGAAGGCATCATCGTGGAACAAATTATCCGTCCGACAGGTATTCCGGATCCGGTAATCGAAATCGTCCCCAGCAAAAATCAGATCGATCATCTGGTGAACGAGATTCAGCAGCGCATAGACCTTCGGGAACGTACATTAGTGACAACCCTGACGAAGAGAATGGCGGAAGAGCTCAGTAAATACCTGGACCGGATCGGTATTAAATGCCAATATATTCACTCGGATGTCGATACTATCGAACGGGTAAAAATCCTGGAGAATCTTCGTAAAGGAATCATCGACGTATTGATCGGTGTCAATCTATTGAGGGAAGGGCTGGACTTGCCGGAAGTATCTCTGGTAGCAATTCTGGATGCAGACAAAGAAGGCTTTCTGCGTTCTACACGTTCACTGACTCAAACTGCCGGACGAGCTGCCCGTAATGTAGACGGGAAAGTCATTATGTATGCCGACCAAGTAACCCGTTCTATGCAGGAAACGATAGACGAGACGAATTACCGCCGTGAAAAGCAGCTGAGATACAACGAAGAACATCACATCGTTCCCCGGCAGATCTACAAATCGACAGATGCAGCGCTGACTCAGGATACCTCCAAAGCGTATGTGGAGGAAGAACACCTCCATCTGGTTGCCGACCCCGTCGTAGCTTACATGAGTAAACCCGAGATTGAAAAAATGATCCAAAAAACCAAGGCTGCCATGCAAAAAGCAGCCAAAGAACTCGACTTCATCGAAGCAGCCCGCCTGCGGGATGAAATGTTTCAACTGGAAAAGAAACGGGACGAGATGAAATAAAATCTTTCGGGGTTACGACAGCCAAACAAAATACCTGCCGATTCTACCGGTCACCGTTTCATCAATGCCTCGATCTGCCTCGGAATATCCGTATTATCCAACTTACCGTTAAAGTTTTCTGCTCCGACACCCAGGACAAACAAGGGCACATACCCGGCAGAATGTCCGCCACTTCCCCAGCTGATGCGGGCTATCCGGTTCAGTATCTGAACCGCCGTATTGGCCAAGGGTTCATCTTCGGCATAAAGACTTTTCACCATCTCCTGTTCCCCATTCGAAAAGGCTTTATCATAACGGTGTCTCAAATCTTTCTCATACGACTCCTTGAGTTCTTCCTTCGTCCACAGCCCCAGATTATCACTCAACAATTTCTTTACATCTTCCCAGGTCACTGCATAATGGTGGGTTGTCCGCAAAGCAGAAATCTTTTTCGAAAGCTGCCCCTTGGAGACCATTTGATGTTGCAACGCTTTCAGATTCAGTTCATATTTACCTGTTCCCAAAGCAAAGTTCCCTGTCTCATGATCTGCCGTAACGACAATCAGGGTCTCATCCGGATGCTGCTTATAAAAATCGATCGCCTTCTGTATCGATTTCTGAAAATCGATTACCTCGTTAAACATAGCCGCCGCATCGTTACTATGACAGGCCCAATCGATCAATCCGCATTCGATCATCACGAAAAAACCGTTCTTTTTATCCTTACTCAAAAAATCGATCGCTCCCTGTGTAATCTCTTCAAGTGACAAATCCCCCGGTTTCCGGTCGATGGCATAAGGCAAACTCCCCATGTCACATCCTTGCTCCTGCATAAAAATAATTTTATCTGCTTTCGCTGCTTTTTTCCGGAAATCGTCATTTCCCCGGGCTATCGTATACCCCGCCCGATCGAAAAGAGTATAAATATTTACGGAATCTTTTTTCTCCGGCTTTACAAAACCGGCTCCGGCATAAAAATCGAAACCCGCTTTCGGCAAATCGGTTGCGATCTCATAGGTCATATTCCGGTCCGGCTGATGAGCATAGAAACAAGCGGGAGTAGCATGATCGATACTATTGTTGGTAGCGATCCCTACTTTCATTCCCAGTTCTTTGGCTTTGGTAGCGATACTGTATACCGGTGCTTTATGTTCTTTATCCATCGCTATCGTCCCGTTCTTTGTCTTTTCGCCGGTAGCTAAAGCCGTACCGGCAGCAGCCGAACAAGTCACCGAATTATAGGCCGAATAAGTAGTCACAAAATTTCTGACCGGGAAGGTGGTGAAATTTAAAGGCTCGACACCGATTTTTCCTGCTCTCTCAGCCAGATACATCTCTGTGCCGTTCACCTGATTTATTCCCATTCCATCTCCGATAAAATAAAAAACATACTTCGCTCTTTTTTCTTTCTTTGCCGCATCAACAGGCTGTGTAAAACAGATAACGGCAACCAATACCACTGATAATAAGCCAAATAACTTTTTCATCGTTCTTTTCATTATTATTCGTTTTGCTCCTATTGTATATTCTATCCCCTCCTAATTCAAGAACAAACTTATTCCTGAACTATTAACAGAATTATTAATAATTTCTTAACCAACACCAATTCCCATCAAAAATACAAAAAAAATTAGAGAAAGAAACCTATTTTCCCCTGAATCCAAATATAATTCCACACTAAAATTCAGGTCTCCATTTTATATTAGATAGTTATATACATGTTACACTTATAAACCTACAGCTAGGGTAAACATGTATATAAACACGTTGGATTACAATACATAATCTGTGAAAAAGCGGACAGCTAAAGAAAATAAATAGATTCAGTCAGTTTCGGTTTAACTCTCGGTTTAAACAAGCACTCAAAACACCACTAAAAACCACCTAAAACAAAAATCAGCCACCTTTATAAGTGGCTGATTATGAAGAGCGATAAACGGGACTCGAACCCGCGACCTTCGGCTTGGGAAGCCAACGCTCTACCAACTGAGCTATTATCGCCTGTTTTGTGCTAAACAACGGTGCAAATATAGCAAACAAATCTGAATGAAACAAGATTTAAAAATAAAAAAAGATTACTTTTAAAGGTTCAAACGATCAGCCTATGGACAGGAATAAATTTTACCGGATCAGGGAAGAACTTCACCGGCATCCCGAATTATCCGGACAGGAAAAACATACGATACAATATATCCGGCAAGTACTTCAGGAATTTCAGCCCTCCCGGATCCACCCCCTGGAAAAGGGCCATGGACTGGTGGCAGAATACAGTTTCCCGGGCGAAGGTCTGACCCTATTATTCAGAGCCGATATCGATGCTGTGGCCATTGCAGAAAAATCACCTCTTCCCTATTGTTCGGAAAATCCGGGGATAGCCCATAAATGCGGACACGACGGACACACGACCATGTTACTCATGCTGGCCGGACTCCTACATGAACATCCACTGGAACGAGGACGCATTTTATTACTCTTTCAACCTGCCGAAGAAAATGGACAGGGCGCACAACTAGTACTTCAGGACCCCTGGTTCCGGCAACAGAAAATCGACAGGGCTTTCGCCCTGCACAATCTTCCCGGCTATCCGTTTTCTACGATTGTCTGCCGGACAGGCAGTTTTACCTGCTCGGTCATCAGCTGTACCATTACCTTCACCGGAAAAACAGCACATGCCGCAGAACCTGAAAAAGCGGTTTCCCCGACCGCACCTTTACTGCATATCCTGCATCTAAGCGAAAGCTGGAATCGAGGGACCTTGAAAAATCCGGATTATTTCCGTACGACACTCATCGAACTTCATATCGGCGAAGAAGCTTATGGCGTTGCTGCCGGAAGCGGACTTATCCGGCTGACTCTCCGCGCCGCATCCGAAAAAATACTGCAAAAACACCGGCAACAGTTGGAACAATTCGTTCAGCAAACCATTGATTCCCATCCGCCCTTACGATGCTCCATCGAATGGACAGAACCTTTTGCGGCCAATGAAAATGATCCTGAATCCGTAACCTGGATTCAGGAAGCAGCCAAAAGCAACGGATTAGTTTACGAGGAAACCGATCATCCTTTTGCCTGGGGAGAAGATTTCGGATTATTCACTCAACATATTCCAGGTGCTATGTTCGGTCTGGGAGCAGGTATCTCTACTCCGGCCCTCCATACTCCGGATTATGATTTTCCTAACAACATTTTGCCAAATGGAGCCCGGATGTTTTACGAATTAGCCCTTATCACTCAACTGTCAGAATAAGTATTGATTATTCTGACAGTCGATTCCCAGTCATACAAATTCGTCTTGATCCAAACCAGATTAAATCCTGGCTAATCCCCCTGAACGTATTTTCCAATAATCATACAAATCCTCCCAATAAGTCCATAATAAAAGTTTCGCCATCCCCTCTCCACAATCTACCGTATCCTTGTATTTTTTCAATTCTTTACTAAAAGCCATAACACAAGTTTGCCGTACCAACCTCTCTTGTACTGATAAACGGCCTACCCGTTTCCCCGTAATCAGTCTCTTCAATTCTTTTACCAACTGACCGACCTGCTGTTCTCCATTCTCCTTTTCTGCTAACTGCAGCCAACGCTCGGTCCGAAAAAATTCTCCCCATACTCTTTGTAATCGCCCAAGCATATCATCACGTTCCATTCCCATTCTATTTTTTTGTAAAAAGGAAGGAGCATAAAATCCCATAATATCTTCTTTCAATAATTGCATCAACTGTTCCGCCATTCCCTCTTGAAAAAAAGTCTCATCTAACCAACGGATATAATCCTTTTCACTCAATTTCAATACTTCCCGGTAATAATGCTTTACCTGTTCATTTTCCACCTCCTTCAACACCTGTTGCCAAGCCACACGCCTTTCCTCATACCTCTTCCATCCCCACTGTCCGGCAACCTCTTTCTCTGTCTTTATATCTTCTCTTTCCGCATAACAATACCACAAAGCCTCCAATCGTTTTGCAGCTGTGATATTTCTATTCTCCAGTTGTTCCGGATCCAATCCCAACAATATTCCCAAAGCTCTATCGATTTCCTGTTCACGACATCCCTGTAAAGCCTCCGTTTCCGAACACATCTTCCATATTCCGTCCTCTTCCCGGACCGGATTTTCCAATCGGTAGCGGATCACCGATTCCATAGAAACATCACCACTGATACGTAAACGTGCAGCTAAAATCCTTCCATCTCCGGGATGTTCCTGGAAATCCACTTTTATCCCTCCACCTCCGACATCAAAAACAACTGCGCAGGGGACATCAGCTTTCACCCTTCCTTTTTTTTGTTCCAATTCAAGCAATACTCTTCCCGTCCGGGCAGTCCACACTGCATTCAGCTTTTCTACTGCTGTATACAATAGCTCCACATATTCTTCCGAAATATCCTCAGCAACACATATATTCAGAGGCATTCCCGCATATGTATCCCAGCACACACAACGGATACACTCTACACAACGGAAAGGATTCACTCCATAATCGACATAAACCTGCGTCCGGAATAACCCATCCGGGTCTTCCCCTCTGTTCCTCAAACCCCTATCCGGTAAGAGACACAAAGCCACAGATACTTCTACCGGTACCGAACCGCTTTCGGGCAACATTTCCACGACCTGCTGTTCAGGAGAACACTCCAAATAATGCCGGATAGTAAAACATGCTCCGTTCCTACAGGTATCGACAGTTATAATCTCCGAACGGCCATACTGTATCCGTCCCCATTTCCCGTCCCCCACATACCACTTTTCCTTTATACCATCGGTCACATCAATCAAATAACCTGTTTCTTTTTTCTCCGCTACCGGCCAGGTTTCCACCGGTGTCTGTAAACCGGACATCTTCAGCAATCCGTTACTCATCCATGTTGTATCTGAAACTCTCTCCGGACAGAAAACCGCAAAAACATCCAGGGTCATAGAATCCCTGCCTTGTTCCAATCTAAAAATTCCTTTACTCTCCAATAACTTCCCCCGAATTCCCAATCCTCTGTCTATCTGGGCCAATACCATCCATTCCCGCCCCAAATATGTCTGCTCAATTTCTACATACATTCTGCCATTCCGTTCATATACCGGTAACACCACAGCATTCTCATCCTTATCTTTACCACAGGCATTTCCACTTTTTATCCCAACCATCCCTACCCAACAAAACAACAATACCAATAACTTTGTCCTCATGTTATTTCCATATTGAATTCACATTTTTTCTCCACGCTTTCCAAAAAACATCCTTTTCCTTGTCTGTTTTCCGATACATCACTTTCAATTGTTCCTCCATCAAAGCCACCACTTCCGGATACCTATTCCTTTCTGTTTGTATATATTCCATCAAACAATCCGTATAACACCATATCAAGAATCTTCCCCAACACTCCTCACCAGATACATTCCGGAATATTTTTCCCAAATCTCTGATATATTCAGTGACCGAATATTCCCGATCGTAACCTACAAAACAATCCGCTTTTTCTACCAACCGTCTGACAGTCTCCCTTCCCCAGTCTTCCCACCACTCCCGAGGCAGGTCCTTTCCCGATTCCAACACATAGGTTTGTAAAAAACGCAGGGCATCCTGCTGTTCTTCCCTCCCCACAGCAACAACTATAACCGAATCATTCCCCCAACATTTCCTTATCCCTCCGAGATAGGTAAAAGCCTGATTTATGTACTCCGAATATTGTTTTCGGATAGCAAGATTCCAACTTTCAACACTCAGACGCCCGTTATTTCTCAGAGTATCTCGCAACAAACGCTTCAAGTGACACATGCCCAATTCTGCCGTTTCCAACGAATAACGCCCTAAATCTTCGGCTTGTGCTTCAGGTAAGTTTCCACCGCTATCCTGAAAACGATATTTACGCTCCAATTGTTTTTTTTCTATCCAAACAGACAATTTTTCCTGAATTTCTTCAGACGCCAATCCGGGAAAATAACGGTATCCCCACTCAATAGCCAATGAATCATAAGCGCCAATCCGGGGTATCCGGTCGGACATATCGACTCCATCTTCGGGTTGTACAGCATAGTTCATACGCATATAATCCATTATAGAACTACCATAACCATGACGGTGTAAAAAAACGGCATCTCTTAACTGCTCTGTTTCACACAAAGAACTCCCATAAAAATTATGGGTCAATCCCAGTACATGCCCGACTTCGTGTGACACCACCATCTCCAGCAATCTACCAGCCAGTTCGTCCGGGAACTCCTCCTCGCTTTCTCCTGTCTGTGCAATATACCACTGGCATAACATATCAAAAACCGAATGAAAAACCGCAATATGACAACTCAGGATCTCACCGGTACGGAAATCTACAAAAGGACGTCCATAAGCATTCTCCATCGGAGAAGCCTTATAGACGATCCATGACAAAGCAGAATTATCTAAAGTAAATCCGGCCGAATCCGGAGCCATAAGTCCTGCTATGGCATTTTTAAAACCGCTACGTTCAAAAAGAGCATTCCAATTGTTCACGGCACGTAAAACATAAGGACGCCACTTTTCAGGAAAACTACGGTCGATATATATCCTAATCTTTTGCCGGGGTTCAACCAGTTCTCCCCGCCTATACCGGGCCGTATCACGATCCGCCACTTCCAGCCGCCAACGTTTCACTACGCGATCCGAGATGACCTGACAACTTCCCGGTTCCATATGTGCATAAGGTACAGTAAAATATCCAACCCCTGAAGAGGCATAACGTACCTGCATCAGATGCCGGGGCAACAACCTTAAACAACAACCTAATTTCCATCGAGTCACTTCTCCATTTGCTGAAGTTGCAGGCGTCCTCTCTACAGCTTCATAAATCCGTTCAGACCTGACAATCACACTTTCCGGCGTTCCAAGAATTGCCGTTACCCTTCCTTCACGCTCACTCCCTATCCCGATCAAAAAAGAAAAGGGTTGTAATCCCCACAACTTTCCATCACGAAGCCATTCGGTCACATCAATGATCTTCCCGGTCTTTTCACACCCCAAGATTTCAAATTCCTGTAAGGTAAGGGGCATTTCCCGTTCAGACAATAAACTTCCGAGTGAATATGACCCGGAAGTATCCACATAACTTCTTATCTCCTTCAATATTATCTGTTCCTTCTCTTCCTCCCACCGTAAAATCCTCGGACCGAACCGATCGCCCTGATATCCGAATTTAGCATCAGCAGATTTTTTTTTTCGTCCGGCACCCTCCAATATTGTAGTCGTCAGGCTCATATCACGTCCTAGCAGACTATCCGGGATCACCCATAAAATACGTCCATTCTGTTGATAAGTTGTAAACAAACCAGGTATAACTTCCGACTGTGCATAAAGCTTTATCATACACAGCAAGAAAAAAAGAATCCAACAAATTTTTTTCAACCAGGATAATATTTTCCGGGACCTGAACAGGTCCCGGAAAAACAACTGCTTCTTATTTAAAAGCATAGACAAAATCCACTACATTTTTAAATCCTTTAAACTCATAAACCATCAAGTCTTTCGTTCCCTCTTCCTTATCTATCTCTCCGGCTGCAGTCAGCTTCATTTCAAGCATACTGCAATTTCCATCCGGATATTCGGCCACTCCCCCCAGGTAACTTACAAAATCATAAGGAATCGCTTCTACCTCATCTCCTCCCGAAATATCCCAACGGTCCTCCCGTTGGCTGCGGAATTTCAACCGGGTAATCCGTACAGAAGGATCCGGATGGGCATAAATTTCATATGAACGAGGAGTTGAACGAGTCAAGTCTGCCCGATAAATCTTATTACCGACAGCATAGTAAAACATACGGTCAAAATAAGCTGAAGTGGCCACCGGTAATTTTCCTTCGACAAGCCCTGTTTCCGGGGTCAATTCCCAATAACCGCTACAGATTGTCCCTTTCTTCCCTTGTATCATCTCCGGAGAAATTTCGTAAATATACAAGCTACTTCCCTGACTGGCTATCGCCATAATCTTCGGAACATCGCGGGAAGTCGTCGCTCCGATATAAATTACATCTTTATCTCCAATATTGTTCGGATCGAATTTATTCGGATAACCGGCCTGCTCGCCTATGGTCTCCAGTTTCTGTTCATTCAGACTTCCGTCAATATCGTAAAGATCTTCCATGCCGCTAGCGATGTAGCGGTTCGTATTATAATTATTACCGCCAATATCCGCATTATAGTAAGAAAGGAAGCGTTTGTTCCTGGAATCATAAATAATATTTATTCCTTCCGGTGACACATCATAAGCCAGGGAAGCCCCCTCTGCATAATAATCCCCATCTGCAGCTTTCACCGGATAATAAACAGAAAATCCATCCGGCTTGGCAAACCAGAATACCCCGTCGTCAATAATACATTCCCCCCGTTTATCTCCTTCCGCATACATCGGTGCATAATGGGTGTCATTAGTCAGCTTTTTGTATAACAACATTCGGTTATATGCATAACGTTCTTCCAAAGTAGCACCATCCAGCATATAGTTTTTCCCTCCTTCAGTGAAAATACCCAACAATGTCTCCTCAGATCCTTGCTGCATGGCATTTTTCAGATGCAAATTATTAATCGACAAGAACAAAGGTTTACCCTGCAACCTGCCTCCCGTTTCCTGTGCATAGATATCTTGTACGGCAACCCGGCTGCTACCGTCCCCATCGATACATCCCAATACGGCATTCTCACCGATATTCTGCAGCACAAACCAACAACGGTTAAATGCAGCCACCAAATTAACCACCGTCTCACCGAAGGTTACGATATTCTGTACCGTATCCGTTACAGCCAGCCGTAATGTAATCTGTCCGCTATTTTTCGGATAAACCCATACCCGGCAAACCGAATCCGTACCACATTCCGTCCACGTCACCCCACTTAGATTTTTTTTCCACAAATAAGTCAAATTGGCATTATCTTTCCGGTCCAACTGGGTAACAGCCGCTTTCACTTCAACCAAAACCGAATCTTTCTTCGGTATCGTAACACTGACGCTCCGCGGCATTTCTAACACCATATCGTTGATGTCATTATAATCATAATTTCCCAAATCATCGTAACAGGCTATTCCCAATACAGCCAATAATCCCCATACCAATATCTTTTTCATACTATCATTTTTTCTGTTCACATTCATCATCAATCCTTAGGAAACACAATCTCATTCTGAGGATTTTCGTCATCCATCAAAGGCGGATTACCAGCCTTCTTATAAGCCTCATACTTAGCACTGACCTCATCCCTAACTTCTTTCGTCTGCTCTGTCTCAGCATAAATTTTCCCCAAGTTGTCCATCATAAACATATATTTATTATTACTGTATATCCCCCACAACCTCTCATCCCAATCTGAAGGACGTATCGTATAAGCGATAGTAACTTCACAATCCGAATTCTCCACACGTCCCTCCCCAAACTCATGCTCAGCATTCTCTATATCGAAAGTCAGTTTTGTATTCAACTGGGCACCGACCCTAGGGGGACGGGGTACAACCAACTGGGCCGTAAAAGTTTCAGCCCCAACAGGAAATTCATAAGAAGGTATAAACACAACCCCTTCCATCTGATCGACCGTTTTCAGGCAAAAATTCAAAGGCTTTTCCAAAGCATATCCCAAACAACGCACTTTTACCCCTAAAGCACGTTCTGTAACTTCATTTATATAATCCCGGTCATCGAAAACACACTCGGCTTTTGTATTGAAAAATTCCAGACGGGGGGCTTCGTTATATCCCTTTATATCATTTTTCTCACAAGAAATGGCGGTAATCAATACAACCATCATTCCATATATCAATCTTTTCATCACTTACTATTTTCCGGTTATACCAAACATATCTTCATTTTCAGGCAAAGGAAACTGATACTTTGTCCGTACATCGACCAAACTGCAATTTGCAAAAGTGACGTAGTTGTGCCGTTTATAAAAATAAAACAGCTGTCCCTCTCCGTAATACTCTTTCAGGTATTCACGCATCACTTCGTTGATCCGGCGCGTATGCCCACTGTCAAATCCTTCACGGGTATCCGGTTCGTCATATCCTTTTCCCCCATCTGTCGCATCACTGGAGGCGATTCCCCGTTTAAAACGAACCATATCCAAAATTTCAGCGCTGCTCTGCGGATCCGGATCACATTCAGCCATAATATAATACATTTCCGGAATCCTGATCAAGGGCATGACATCTGCACCGGAATAAGCTCCTGTATAATTCGGTAAATGATCTGAGGCATATCCGGTCTGATCGTATTTCGACAAGATTTTCTTTGTATCATCAGTAATCAACATCTCATGAAAAGCGGCATTTCCTGAACGGAAATCAGTAGAACCACCGGCAGATAAATCATAAAACTGCCCGAACAGTTCTTTGCCGACTCCCAAACCGGAAACATTCTGATTGATGAAATCAGGGTCCACCACTTTCTCCATCTCATAAATATGTAAACTAAAAATATGTTCATCGAATAAGATCCTGTTTTCTGTCGTCAAAGCTTCAGTCAACGGGAACAATTTACTTTCCACCACCTCACTGGCAACAGCATAAGCCTTAGCTTTACTTTCTTCATCCCCCTTGTAACAATATACCCTTGCCAACATAGCCTTTACAGCCCAACGATTCATACGAAACTGACGCAGCTCCAGAAACGGGTCTGCATTGACGTCATGAACAAAGATATCATGATCAGCCTCCCACAATAGAGAATCTGCCTGGTGTAAATCCGCCAGACAAGCGTCTACCACCTCCGTAGCAGGTAATACAGGAGTCGGTTCATTACTGAATACTGTCCGATAAGGAATAGCTTTCCCCTGAGGTTCCATAGCAAATACCGGCCCGAACATCCGTAACAGATCAAAATGCAGAAAGGCACGCAAACCCAAAGCTTCCCCTTTCATAATCTCATAATAACCCGGCGTTGTAATTACCTCACGGTTCACCTCCAGATAATGCAGGAAATTATTAATGTTCGCAATAATATTATAAGCACCTGAAAAAACATTATCTTTAATACTTTTATAAGTTCCGTCATAATTATAAATCGATGTCCAGTTCGTTATGTCAGGAGCGTACTCATACCGTCCGGCAAGCATCTCCATATAATTATAGGTTAGCTCACGTCCGTAAAGGGAAGACTCTCCCATTTTAAGATAAAAGCCCGTTAAAGCATCCTGGAAACCAAACTCATCTGCAAACAAATCCTCTTCCGGCACGGAAGTTTTAGGCTGTACATCCAGCCAGTCCGAACATCCGCTACTCCCCAATACGATCACCAACAGGAAACCATATACAAATTTATACATATTCATATTATTTAAATACTACATTTAACGAAATTGCAAACTGACGGGCAAAAGGATAATCCAATCCCCTCTCCTGTTTTACAGATGAGAGATAAAAAATATCCTCCATAGTAAATCCCCACTTCAACGAACTGATAAAACTCTTTTTCAGGAAACGTGTATTTTGCTGATCCATCCGGTAAGTCAGAGACAACGAACCGAAAGTCAATGTATTCTCATCCATCACAAAACGGGATGTCGGACGTGTTTCCGATCCGTTGACAGAGTTTGTCAGGCGTTTGTATTTAGCCACATCCCCCGGTTTCTGCCAGCGTTCCTGCAAGACACGTTTATCTACATTATACCGTAAATCGGCATTCTCGATTTTATCCACCAACGTCTGGTTATATACCTGTCCTCCGAATTTATAGTTAAAAGAAAGATTGGCTCCAAATCCTTTATAATTAAATGCAGTATTGATATTTCCCTGCCATTTCGGCTCTGTGTCCCCGTAAGGGATTTTATCAATAGCATTATACTCACTGGTCACTTTACCATTGCGGGTCAGTAATAACTCATCTCCTGTCATCGGATCGATTCCCAGCGAACGGACAACCCAAATACGCGTCTGTGACTCTCCTTCTTCATACATCGGCAGAGGTTTGTCTTTTTCATTGCTGGTATTAAGCTCATTCATATGGCGCAAAGCATCCGATATTTTTTTCAGTTTTTCTTCATTATGTGAACCATTTACCGTGATCACCCAATAAGCATCTTTATCCAGATTACGATAAGGAATAAATGAAAAATTCAGCTCCACCCCTTTCGTCTCCAGATTTCCCATATTTTCCGGATAAGAAGCAAAACCGACAGAAGGAGCCAGCGTAATCTGTGCCAAAGAATTTTTCGTATTCTTGATATAATATTCGGCCCGGGTAGTAAAACGCCCTTTGAGTAAGGAAAGTTCCAAGCCAACATTCCAGGTTCCGGTCTGTTGCCATTTCAGATTCGAATTACCCAAAGCGACCAGTTCCGTCCCCGTTGCATTAGAAGAAAAATAAGGTTTCATTAAATTGGTATAAGTATAAACTGAGCGGGACTGATAAGGAGAAAAACCTTGTGTACCTGTCACCCCATATGAAGCCCGCAATACCACATCATCCACCCATTTAACATTTCTCAGCCAACTTTCTTTCTTCATATTCCAGCGTAAACCTGCAGACCAGAAAGGAGCAAAACGATTGTCTTTACCAAACTGTGAAGAACCGTCGATACGGATATTAAAATCGGCAGAATAACGATAATCATAAGAATATCCCAAAGTAGCCACAGCTCCCAAAGCCCGGGTAGTTCCTTCACTTCCGGTCATGTTTTCATTGTATTTCTTACCAAACAAAATATGATCCATATTGCCGTTCGGAAAACCCGTCACCGTTGCTCCATAGACTTCGCTATGAGTTTGCTCTACCGAATAACGCAGATTTCCCGTCAGATAATGCACATCATTGACCACATTGTTATAACTGGCTGTAAAAGCAAACATATAATTGAAATCCTCCGACTGGTTACGTTTAAAATCACCCTTCAGGGTAGGATCCACCACTTCAGCAAAAGCGGTGTGCTGTGCAGGACGGAAAACCTCGTCCTTACCTGTCGATTTCTGTATAGAAATATCGGCCTGCAAACGCCAGGCATCCGTCGGAGTATACTCTAATTTAAAAAGGTTACGGATACTAAAAGAGGTGGTCCGGTCTTTACTATGAAAGGTCGTATTATACATCGGATTAGCTACCTGATAAGGTTGTGAATTACCCAGATAGATCATATCCCAGGTCTGCATAATTTTATTGATTTCTCCATTTTCTCCGTAAGGCCGTAAATAAGGATTCAAACGGGTATATTCACTGAAAGATCCGTAAGGACTGTCATCTCCTGTTGAATTATCCACGGTCAGGCTGTTCTTCATCAGTAATTTACGGTAACGGTAAGAAAGATCCAACGCTGCCGTCTGGGTACTACGCCGTGACTCTTTCATTACTCCCGGCGTTTGATTGAGTCCCAGATACAATTTATACCGCAGGGCCTCACTTCCTCCTTCCAGCGTCAGGGCATGCCGGTGTTGTACAGCTGTCCGCAAAGGTTGGGACAACCAATACGTATCGACTCCTCTTTTCACCTCACGCAAACGGTTCTGATAGTCCCGTTGGGAATCCAGGTCATTGGGAGAATATAAACCAGCCAAAGCTTCAACCTGGATTTTTTCCTCTGCATCCATCAAATTATAAGCCGAAAGGTCCGGCATTTGCAAACGCAGGTTACCGCCGTAACTCACATTGATTTCTCCTGGTTTCGGAGTGTAAGTTTCTATTACAATCACACCGTTAGATGCTTTCGAACCGTAAATCGCCGTTGCAGAAGCATCTTTCAGCATTGTGATCGACTGTACACGATCCGGGTCCAAATCGACCATCGTCTGCACGTCAATCTCGAAACCATCCAGTATCAATAAGGGCTGATTCGGATAAGTATCGTATTCTCCCTGCAAAGACACCAAGCTATTGTCTCCGGCCCCTCCGGCAGGCAGCGTGGAAGAACCACGCATACGCATGTCCGGTAAACGGTTCGGATCCGAACCCGCACTGATATTTTCCATGATCCGGAAACTGGGTTCAATGGTAGACAAAGCCTTAGCAATACTTGTAGTACTGATCTTTTTTAATTCATCCCCTTTTACCGTCACCGCAGAACCGGTAAATCCTTCCTTTTTACGGGAAAACATACCGGTAACCACAACTTCATCCAATTCAGTCTCTGCTTCTTCCAGAACAACCCGCAAAGGTTGTACTTTTCCATTCTCTATTTTAACAGGAATCTCTTTGGAATTCATTCCCACAAAAGAAAATTCCAGAGAGATACCCGGAGTTTCTGTTATTTCAAGACTGAATTTACCGTCAATATCCGTTGCCACCCCTATCGTGGTACCTTTCACCACAACCGTAACTCCTGGTAGTACCCCTCCTTTAGAATCGACTACGACACCTTCCAGCTTAATTAATTTCTGGGGAGCAGCCATATCGGCCCCGGCTTGTTTCTTATAAATAACAATAATCTGATTTTCAATCTCATAACTAAAATCAGAACCACGCAGACATTGTTCCATCACTTCATTTATATTTCCCGATACAACGTCTACGGAAACGTTTCCAATAGTATTTATAACTTGCTCATTATAAGCCAATCGGTAACCCAACTGTCTCTTTATTTCTTTAAAAGCTTCTTTTAATGAAACATTTTCCAGACGTAATGTCACACTCTGTCCGGCAGCTTCAACCACTAAAGGTTCGGTTAATATAAACAAAGTAAATAAGGATAACCGGATCCATATTCCTGCCCAACGGCAGACCTTTCCCCACCCTATTCGATTCTCTCTATTATTTTTCATATTCTCATTAAATTACCTATTCCTCTCTTTCAACGGATAATGACCGTCCGGCCTTTCAATTCGATATCCAGCGTACGGGTCTTCTCCAGTATATTCATTACCTGTTTTAACGAACTACTCCGTTCAATTTCAAAAGAATAATATTCATTCTGTTTATCACTATCTACAAAAAACACTTCAATATCATACCAACGTGCCAATTCTCTCATGATATATTCCAGAGAACGGTTATCAAACAAAAAATACCCGTCGATCCAACTTGTTGCCGAAGCTCCGGCTTTTCCAACCACCCAGCGTTCTTCCATCAACTGCACCTGTTCTCCCGGTTTCAGTAAAATTTCATGATTTCCCCGGCTCAACCGGATACTTCCCGACAACAACACAGCCGAATAAGGTTCATCTTCGTAATGACGGATATCGAAACGGGTTCCTAAAACCCTCACGACATTTCCTGCCGTTTCCACCCGGAAAGGCCGCAAGGAATCACGTGCCACATCAAAAAATACCTCTCCGTCACAAGCTACCCGACGTTCCCCTGCCGGAAAAACTACCGGAAAACGTACAACGGATTCCGCATTCATCCATACTTTCGTCCCATCCGGTAAGATCATCTTATAATCCGTTCCTCTGGGTGTCCGGATCTCATTATATTGGGAAGAGTCTGCCCGCTTCACGTTTGCAGTCGGTTCATAACGGGCATACCCATCCTCAGCTAACAAGAAGCCTCCATCCAAATTGTAAGCAGAATCTCTGTTCAATGCAATCTCTTTACCGGAGGCCAGCCGAATGACCGGCAGAGAAGAGGCTGTCACTCTCTCTGCCAGGTCCTGATCCGTTTGCTTCACTTCATTTTGCCAATAAAACCAGACGCCTTCCCCCATACACAACAGCAGAACAATCCCTGCTACCCTCCCCAACCATTTCCGCCGTCTGTATCTCTCGATCCGACGCGCAATATTCATTTTCAAACGTTCACGGGCTTTTTCCTTATCGGACAACTCCAACCCTGCCATCTTACACCTGACATATTCCCGGTTACTGATTTTTTTATAAAAGTCCTGATGCTCCGGTGTTTTCAGCCAGTTTTCCAATGTCCGACTTTCCTGCTCGTCTAAATCTCCCAACAGAGAATGAATAATCGAACGCCTAATCGCCTCTTCACTGTCCGTTCTCATAGCTAATCAAAAGAGTCATTCAGTATCTTCTTTATCACGGGAAAGGAAATCGTCCAGCGACGCAGCTGGAAAATCCATCCCTTCACCCCGGAAATTTTTCATTCGTAAATAAATCAAATAACGGCCCAAAATATTGAATCCCTCATCCATCCCTTTCATCAGGCTGTTTTCAGAAGAACGCCATACCCCGCCACTACATGAGAAACCACCGACATAGACATCGGAAATTTTACCCCTGTCTTTCAATTCTTGCCAGGGTTGCGGAAATTCGGTGGACGACATCGATACGTTCAGATACATCCCCGCATCCTGCCATGACTTCAGGTAACTAGCCGTACTCGCATCGATAGGCCCACCGAAAGAATACTCATCGGCCAATTTTCCGAAAGCATGTCCTCCGGCTTCATGGCGCAAAATCTGGACAAAATTATTCGGGAAAGGCTCCTCAGATACCGGGCAAATAGCGACACCTTCTCCAGATTTGGTCAGGTTGGCTACCCCTCCGTAACGTTTACCGTTAGCCATCACAATCACAACATCCTGCGTCGGAATATAGTCCAAACCTGCACCCTCAATACTAGTCTTGACAAACTCCTGAATAGCTGTATAATCACAGTTCATACCGGTTCCGAACTCATCATAAGAACATTTAAAACGGGTATCTACCACCTTAGGTCCTCCATAAGTCGCATTATAGTCCGTACATCCAGATTCGGCAGATTCAGCATGCAGCAGGATAAATCCGAAACGTTCCGAATAAGTTTTGAAAGGCTCCAGCGATTCCATACCCTCCATCGCTTCCTGACAATACAAATCATAAACCCCCGATTCGATTTCTTCTTTCGTGAAACCGTCTCCGATCAGAATAAAATTAAAAGTAATACGCTGGAAATCAGGTACTGATGCAAAAGGATCATTATAAGTCGGTTTTTTCCAGATCACAGTATGTCCGTCGTAAGTTTTATACATCTGACTCAAGGATAGCGGGAAACTCAATCCCAGTACTTCATTTTCCAGACGTAATTTCGTACGGTTGAAAAACTCACCGGTATTGGGCTGTAACTCGAAAACCATCTTGAATTGTCCGTCTTCGCTTTTTGTCTCCTTTAAT
Source organism: Odoribacter sp. (assembly GCF_985060555.1). Classification (NCBI taxonomy): domain Bacteria; kingdom Pseudomonadati; phylum Bacteroidota; class Bacteroidia; order Bacteroidales; family Odoribacteraceae; genus Odoribacter; species Odoribacter sp. The sequence goes on from NZ_CFKYFN010000088.1 coordinate 37,006, forward strand.
TTCACCCATTCTACCTCTTCGTCAAACACCACATCGAAAGGTATATTACATTCAAACGAATGTGTCAATTCTGTCATATCATATTTGGCAAACAGCTTATCGTTATTCAATTTCCATTTGGGTTCCGGATATTGGGTCACTTTCAGCGTATCGCTCAGATTACTCTGGGTGTCCTTCAGATAAACTATAGCCTCCCGGATAACATTGGAATTGTTCACAGTCAAAGTTAAAGCCAGATTCCGGTCGGTCACCGCCTTGGTGACAGGAGCTGTTATCCAATCCACGCCTTCGCTGAAAGTTACATTCAAGGTGCCGTTTGACCGGTAAGGAACTTTCAGGGAAGTATGGTTATACAAAGCGATGAACTCTTTTTCGTTGATCTCCAATACTCCTTTTTCCAGCTGATATACCGGCAAATTCCAGTTTTCTGTTCCTGCCTGAACCACCAGGCGTACTTTTCGTTCTACTTCAGTCGTATTTTCAATTACCGCAACCTTTACCTCATATTCTCCGGCTTGTCCACTTACCGGCTCCACCGATAACCAGTCGGGAATATTTGCAATTTTCCAGGCCTCACTAGAAGTTACCTGAATAACCTGCTCTGTTGCCAGAGAACCGAAACGCAGGGAACTCTCCGAGACTTCCAGCCGGGGCGTATCTACAGGATCGCCGTTGTCTGAGCAACCTCCTAAAAAGAAGGCTGCTCCCAAAAGAAACAATAAATTAATTAAATATTTCATATCTGATATTTTTACTTGTTAAAATGCAAGGAACGGACGAACTTCTCCATAACTTCTGGCCAGATCTCCATAGACATGCATAGTTTCCCACCAACCATTTCGCAAATAAAATTTAAATACCATCGGATGTACCTGATAATCGGTTTCTGTCGAGGTATAAATCCGGTTGAAATAATCTGCCTCCCATGCATTGGTCTGATCAATGATAAAACTGACATCATATCCATAGAAATAGAACTCATTGCCTCCATTATCAACGATCAACTGGTTAATAGCTTTACGTTTTTCTTTCATGGCTTCAGAAGGCTCCTGCCCAGCTTCACCATCAGGAGATAAAACCTCCCCGTCAATCCAGCCTACCATTGCCTGTACTTCTTTAATAGCCGGCAGATACCATCCGGGATTTCCATTCTCGTCATTCAAATCACTGACATAAGCAGCTACAGGATAATGAGTTTTCCAATCGGGGATCTGTTTGTAAGCTTTCATATTCTCCTGTCCGTCTGTCTCACTACGGGCAATTACTCCCACATTATTAGGATCCTCCGGATGGATTTCATCATAAGGTAATCCTGTACGATACCACAGATTCAGATCCCTGTGAGCTTTCAAAGCTACCACTTTACCATGGGCACCTCCGTCGCTGATTTCATATACCAGACCTAAGGGTTCACCATTGACTACATACAAATCACCTACTTTATAATATTTACTTTGTATAATAGTCAATTTCACTTTCACATCCGTCTGAGGAATCTCAACGATTAATTCGACAGAACGGGAACCGGCTTCTGCAGGTGTAGCACTGATCTTTATCTGATTATTAATATCATCCTGTATCACAGTACACCATTTATCTTCGCTTTCAGGCAGGGTCATTCCCCATAGTTTTGCATTCGTAGAGACTTTTACAATCACTTCATCTCCAGCCTCATTCAAGGTAACCCGGTCTGTCGAAAGTACCAGTGACGGTTTGGTTCCGAGCTGAGTTACAACCACCTCACATGAAGCCGTATTAGAAGCCGCACCGGTACTCAGGGTGATGGTAGCCGTACGATCTGTTTCCAGCTCGGAAACAGTCGCATTCACCTTCAGCACATCTCCCTCTGTACTGATAGAACACCACTCCTGCGCCTCTTCATTGACTTCTGCTTTCCAGTTTTCCCAGGAAGAGTTTACCTTCACCGTTATCTCACCGCCTTCTGTTTTAAAATTGACTTTTTCCTGGTCGGTAGAAATTTTCGCCAAAACACTTCCTTCCTGGATAACTGTCAATCTTCCGTTCACAAAAGGAGTAGCACCATAAGGTGTGCTAAGTAAAATTCCAATAGAACGTTCATTCAAAGTCGGATTAGCCTCCACTGATAACAGGTATTTATCTGTTTCCCCTTCTTTCGGTTCCATTTTTACCCATCCCCCGGCATTTACATTATATTTCTCGACTGTCGATAAAACTTCTATATCAACAGTACCTCCGGCAGCATCTATACGGACAGTATCCGGATTCGCCACGATCATCGGCTCATTTCCCATTTGTTCGATAGCCAAAGTATCGGTGAAACGGTTACCTCCGACACCACCGGATACTTCCAACGTTGCACGACGGGCTGTCAACAATTCATTAAATTCGGAAGTCAGTAATAATTTTGAATTTTCTGCATCGAGTTGTACGGTAATCCAATCGACCAAGGTATCGCCACGCCACTTGTACTCGATTTCCGGACTGAAAGTCATATACATCACTTCCCGGGTTTCTTCTTTCGGAGAAAAAACGACTTTTTCCGGAGAAAACATAATAGACATTTTATCTCCGGCCTTTTGGACCACATCCAGGTACAAAGTTTTCATATTTTCCCCTTCCCCTGAAAAAATTTTCACCCGGGAAGAGCGCACTAATGTATCCAGATTCTGTAAAGGACTGATCACCAATTCTTTTTCAGAGACTTTCAATTTACACCATACACTGTCTTCCAATGGAGACATTTCCGCACCCCAGGGATAATTGGATTTCATTGCCAGTTTTTGTTCTCCACCCATTGCCGGAAACTCAAAAGCTGTTTGATTTCCGCCAATTGTCAACTCAACAGGCATATCGAGCCCATCATCATCTTTACAGGCAACAATACCCCATGCGATGAACACGAATAAAACACTAAAAAATAAATATTTTGTCTTCATAAATTTATATTTAATGGTTAACCATTTTTAAATAGCAACGGATAACATGACAGTAACTCCTGTATGTTCCGGAAAATAGCGGCATACTCCCCCGGCACATTGTATTCCCTCCCGATTCCGGCCATAATCGATAGATGCCCGCAAGCTACGCCAGCTGTAACTCCCTCCGACACGATAATAATGAAGGCTGTCACCATAACTTTCATAATTACACATATCGCTTACATATACCATCCATGCCGGAGCCAATCCCAGCTCTAACAATCCCATGGCCCAACGCTGATTATCTTTTGAGTCGCTCCACACATGCTGCAACTCCATCCGTAAAGAAGTTTTCGGGGTAATTTTGTAAAGCAGATCAGCAACCAACACCTCTGAGTCCATCCTCATATTCCCAAAACCATATTTACTGAATTCCAGTTTCCTCTGGTGGAAAAACAACAATGTACTTTTGAAACTCTTCGACCATTTTCTCTCCAATTCCAAGCCGATCTCTCCATAAAGTAATTTTCCTTTCTGCCTGAAAAGATATGTACTCTCATCGTCCTTTTTCACAGTAAGGCTCCGATACATAGATCCGTTCACTGCAAAAGACAGGGGATTTCCTGTTTTCCCCCCCATAGGCAGCTCTCCAAACAAACTGAATTGTCCTCCTGTCTCTCCTGCCATCTTTATCTCATGCGGAAATAAAGTCAACAATGCATATTTATGTTGCATAGTCAATGCCGGCACATAATTCAAACTGACACTTTCATCGTTTAAGCAATCGTCTACCCGCAAATCTCCGTTTTCAAAAGCACGAAATGTTGCGGAAAAACCTATTCCCGGAGCATCGATCCCTGCATACAACAGTACATTACGACCTTTTCCATAGCGGATGTTATATGCGTCGTCCCAATACACAGAGCGACTTTTTGCAACATATTCCCCTCCCAGGGAAAATATCCCTTTGGACAAATCCAGCCTGCCGGCATAATTCCGTACTACCCGGTCGGCCTTCACATTATGTTCATCACTTCTGTCATCACGCAATACCCAGGAACCACCCACCGAAAGCAGCATTCCGTTTTCCGGGAACAACAAACTTCCCAAATCTATTTCTCCATCTGTACCATAGATCCGTACCGGAGCATATTCCTGAAATTTCTGCGGTACTCCGGCCACGACTTTCAAAGTCACCCCATCCCACGGACGCCACCTGATATTCCCCCCCATCAAGGCATTATTAATCCCCAAGGCCCTTTCCTCATAAGTACGGAAAATCAAACCACTTCCAAACTGTTCATATACCGTCCCTGCACGTAATTCCAAAGACTCACCGGCCCATTCAGCAAATCCTCTCATCAACTTACATCCCTCCCATTCCGGAGAAAAACCGATCATTGGTGGTTCATAGATATCATATTCCAAACCAAAACGGAAAGCTTTAAATGAATATCCTAAAGTCAGATAAGTATTGGTAGCCACTTTATCTTCCACCTTCTTCACCCCCAACTTATCATCCTTCATGTAGAATCCCCAGTTCGTCTCCAGACTTCCGCTAAAATGTCCCTTGGAGCGCTGTATTTCCTGGGCTTGTACAAACCCGGAAAATACAGCAAATACAACCAATAAAACAGGAATTTTACACTTATACATTCCTACCTATATTCAAAGATTTAATAACCGACATTCGTCCCAACAACTACCTGCTGAACATTCTCAACCAACCCCTGTTCGTTCGTTACAAAAACCACAAGCGTACTCTTTACCGGATCTGCTTTTCCCATATTGAGCTGGAATTTAATTTCTTTCGGAGCACCCGGTTCAAAAGCCACCGCTTCCTCTCCTTCAAATGAAGGCATATAATCACGCATAGTATGGAACCACTCTATCATCCCCAAAGAAACATGATTCAAATACATACCATCTTCAACCAAAGCAGCGATCACTTTACCGTTGAAAGATTTTTTACTACCGATCACGGCAGTCAATTCAACTTGTTTTTTATCTTCCGACAAAGAATTTTTAATGGCGATAGCAACCTCAGCCTTGGATTTAATAGCTGACAGTAACCCATCACGCCCCATGGCATCAACTGAAAATTTATCTTTATTACGATCTAAATATACCGAAGGAGTACCCGTAGAACCGAAATATGCAATAAAAGCTTTCTCCATCTCCCGGCTACGTTCATCGTATTTCTGCCACATTTCAGGAGATTGTCCCTGATAATGCGTCTCGATCAAAACGATTCTGGGATCTTTCCGGGCCAATGCATCTCCTTCAGTCAGTAATTTGATCGTATTGGTACAGTATCCGCAATTCGTTCCTGTCAGACTTTCTACCAACATACGCGCAGTAAATTCACCTTCTTTAAATGCTCCCAAATTCAATGCCTCTTCAGCTTCTTTACCCTGCCACATTGCAGTAATTCGATGCATCCCGGCCTCTGTCGTTCCGAAATAGGGGCTATCTAACTTTTTCCCGTCGATATAAAACTCTCCTCCAGAAATACGGCTTCCCTGTTCATCAACTAAATAAAGACAGGCAAAATCTCCCCCGTCTGCCACAATACTCTTTTTATCAGAAGCCACCTTTAACTTTACATTCTCATTCATAGCAATCACATCCAAGGTATTAGATACTATTCCCTTGTAAGTTGCTACAACTTTATAGGTACCCGGAGTGGCAGAAGACAAAGTGTTATCGACTAATTCCTGGTCATTGGCTTTATACACACACTGTGTACTTACATCTTTCCCGGTATTGTCCTTCACGGTAAAAACTACAGCATCCACCCCATCTGCAGAAAAATAAGAACGGTCTGAAGTCAGGGTAAGACCGCTTAAAATGCCGTCACCAGTATCGTCTCCATCATCCGAATCAGAACAAGAAAACGCTATCACACAGATAACAGACAAAAACAATAAAAACGATTTTCTCATAATTTTATAAGTTTAAAAGTTATTTTTCAAATAAAGAACGTACACCCCACCCGACAGGGTGACTGAAAAAAAACACATTTCAGGAAAAATATTTTTCCGGAGGCAAAGGGTAAGCTCCATTTCATTCGTTTCCCGGAAATATCCCTATGATTTTATTTAGAAAATCAAAAGAGTTGTCACCCGAATAACAGGGGTACACGTTTTTTTTAAAGAAATAACTTATTCATCCTAATAAAAAGAAAAAATGAAAACAAAAATTTTAATTTTACTCACTTCACTGATCTGTGACCTACAACTTTCCGGACAGACGATTCCGGAAAATGTAACCTTAAAACAATTGGACGGAAAAGAAATTACTTTTAAAGAAGCTGTACAACAAGGACCGGTAATCGTATCGTTTTGGGCGACCTGGTGTAAGCCTTGCCAAAGCGAACTGGAAGCATTAAAAGATTTGGAAGACTCCTGGAAAAATAAAGTCCGGATTATAGCAGTATCAATTGATGATGCCAGAGCAATGGCTAAAGTCAAATCCCTTGTAAAAGGGAAAAAATGGCCTTTCGAAGTACTGCTCGACCCGAACAAAGAGCTATATAAAGCATTCAATATTTCAGCAATTCCCCATGTTTTAGTTATAAACGATAAGAAAGTGGTATGGACCCATTCCGGATACATGCCAGGTAATGAAGTATTAGTTGTAGACAAAGCATTAGAAACAATCGGAAAAAAATGATATAGTAGAGAACATAAAATATTTTAATGGCTGAAAAAATATATAGGATTACTAATTAATTATAGGGGGAAATAAGTAATTTCATATATTTGTCATTATTTTTGTGTGTTATTTATTATACTATGCTGAAAAAAGCCCCAGACAACCAGGCTAAAACTGATTCACAGGAGTTCTCATATGACCAGCCAGATGTATTCGACCGGTTATTCGACCGCCATTACACTTCACTTTGGTCATTCGCATTTCACTATGTTAAAGACAAAGACATAGCGGAAGATTTGGTACAAGAGGCTTTTATCCAGTTGTGGGATCATTTAAAAGGATTTGACAGCTTTGCAGCTATCCGTGTATATCTTTTCCGGAATGTCCGGAATGCAGCACTTGATTATCTCCGGCATGACAAAGTACGGAACAGGAATAGTACAGAACTCAATGTATGGCTACAAAATGAATTGAGGGAGCCATTGGAGCGTAAAATCATAGAAGAGGAGGTATTCGGATCTATGTACGATGCAATTTATAAATTACCGGAACAGACACGAAAAATTGTACTACTGACGCTGAAAGGAGTATCTAATCCCCAAATCGCCGAACAATTGAAAATTTCGGTTAATACACTGAAAACCTTAAAAAAAAGAGCTTATCAATACCTCCGTAATGAACTTGGACCATACAGGTTTACTCTTCTGAATTGGATATTTTTGTTGCGGAAATTAATAAAAAGAAATAATAATTAAAAATAAAAATCCAGGTTTATTTTTTCTTTCTATTCCGGTCCTTGTTCGTGTTCGGGGACCGGAATAATTCTACGTTTTAGCCGGAGATTATTTTTTGCGGCGCAATTCAAAATTTTTCCCCAAATATACTCTTCGTACCTCCGGGTCGGCAGCCAGATGCTCTGCTGTTCCGGCTTGCAGAATACGGCCGTCGTAAAGCAGATAGGCCCGGTCGGTGATCGAAAGTGTTTCCTGTACATTGTGGTCGGTAATCAAAATACCGATGTTCTTATCCTTCAATTTCTGTACGATATTTTGAATATCTTCGACTGCGATAGGGTCTACACCGGCAAAAGGCTCGTCCAACAGAATAAATTTAGGCCGAATCGAAAGTGCCCGGGCAATTTCCGTACGGCGTCGTTCTCCTCCCGACAACTGGATTCCAAGACTTTTACGGATATGCTGCAACCCGAATTCGTCGAGCATTTCTTCGAGCCGGTCTTTCTGCTCTTCTTTGGTCATTTTGGTCATTTCCAATACAGCACGGATATTATCTTCGACACTCAGCCGCCGGAACACCGAAGCCTCCTGTGCCAGATAACCTACCCCCAACTGTGCACGTTTATAAACCGGTTCTTTGGTTATTTCCTGATCATCCAGAAAGATCCGCCCGCCATTCGGAGTGATCAGTCCGACAATCATATAAAAAGAAGTCGTTTTCCCAGCACCATTAGGCCCCAACAAACCCACAATCTCCCCTTGCTCCACTTGCACCGATACATCTTTGACAACGGTACGACTTTTATATTTTTTTATCAAATGTTCTGCTTTTAGTATCATCACGTGCTGTTTTAGAATACAAAGATAAGAAAAAGACAGAGAGGAAGAAAAAAAAATACAATGCCTGCAGGAAAATGATTTAAAAATTCAAATGAACAGAAAAATTAATAGCAAAATTCTGAACATGTTGTCCTGGCCGGTCTTCGCGGTGAGTCAGTCTCCATATCGCATCAATCCGGAACAGCCGGAAAATATTTTCTATGCCGACCCCTGTTTCAAAATAAGGCTTGGACACCGAGGACATTCCCTCGGGGAATAACAGTACGGCCCGGGTATCGGGCAGGCTTCCGTTATTCTTATCGGAAAGTGTGCCGATCAATCCTTTGAAAATAAACACTTCCCGCCATTTCAATTTTTTCATCAAAGGGATCTTCCCCAAAAAGAAACCTTTAAAGTGATGTTCGTAGAAAAATGCCAGCCAGGTATCCGAAGCAAACTCATAGTAATTCATACACGAAAAAGCATAAGGGTCGTAAAAATAGGTAGCGTTTCCTTCGTGAAGTTTCAGTAAAGGATAAGGCACTTTTCCGAAAATCTTTCCTCCGGTCAGTACCACATGAGACTTACCGATCGGCGAAATCGGAAAATCATAGTTGATAGAAGCTACAGCCCGGTAAAATTCATAGTCATTTTTAAACAGCCCCTTCACTCCCATGGCCAAATCGACGCCGATAATCGGATAATCGGACCCTAAACTGTATTTATCGAATGCTTTACGAACGACTATTTCATCTTTAGACAAACGGGTATTCAAGCGTACTATCGTCGACTGTATAGAGGGCATCAATTCTCCGTCAGGTTTCACAAAAGGCACATAAGGATTAGAAAACAGGTCCCTGACCTGTACCCCCAAAGTATTGGAAACCCCTTGCCGCCATTCTTTTTCAAAGTTCACATCCAACTGGTTGACCATACTCAACCGATCGTTATCCCCTCTCGAAAAGATTGAACTCAGGATATTTCCTTCGGTAAACGCATTGATTCCCGCTCCCAATTGCACGACATCGTGTTTGAAAGCAGCCGATAACTTCGAAGTCGGTAAATCGTTGAAGGAATAATCGAATCCACCGGCTCCTTTCCAGCGACGATCCTTCGTTCCATAGGCTCCGTAACCGAAAAGACGGATTTTCTTGCTGAAATCGGTTGTAGTCCGGGCGCCCAACTGAAAACGGCATCCTTCCTGTTTGTTGAAGCTAAGCAACTTATAATAAGGTCCCCACTCTACATATTCGGTATCGTAATACCCACCCAGGACCATAGAGACAATCGTGTATATATTTTGATACAGGGGTACGTTTTTAATCGAATCGACCATTCCATAGATCTGTTTTTCCTTACCACTCAATGCATAGGGCCGGATCGTATCCCAAAAACGATCGTCATTTTTCAGGACATTATTATCGATAATCACATTATTATCCATTTTGAGCACCCTGTCGGGAATGACCGGATTCAGCTGTATATGCGAGTAATCTACTTGCCGGTGCCCCAAAAAGGACACCATCTTCGAAGAATCGGACATGACGATGGAAAAATCGGCAAAGATTTTATCCTGCTTCGGAAACCAGACCGAATCGTCCAGGAACTGATTTTCATTATCCAACACCAGGTGTCTGATCCAGTTCACATTCAACCCCTTCATCATTTTGACGTGAGCCGATTGCAATGCCCAGGTCATCGAATCGATATTTACTTCCCCATCCAATACAGGTGTAGAGAAAGATTTGGGATGAAATCTGATTTTATAGGTCTTCCGGCCATCGATCTGCAAACTATCGACCAGGAAATATTTATAAAATAAAAGCCCGTGATCCGAAAGCGGACTGGCGAAACGTACTTCGAAAATATCGATATAGTTGTCGTAAAAATTGACGTTGGTATGTAAATGGCCGGTAAACTGCGCCAGGGTATAGTCTTCTTCAATACCGGAAATCCGGCTGGCATTCACAATCTCCCGGGATAAGGACGGTGACTTCCGGTAATAATAATCGGCAGAAGCTTCGGAAATCATCACAGGCAGATAAGCCTTTCCCGTAATGACCGAAGTATCCATGTGCTCGAAGATAAATCCGAAATTCTTTTGTAACTTCTTATTTTTAAACCCTGGCTTGATATTCGTCAGGTCGAGCTCCATCTTGGTATAAGTCTTACAATAATATTGTTCGAACCGGGCAGGATTATTTCTGTATTTGTTTTTACTGACATTCCGGAGGATCACATGTGCCGGATTTTCTCCGGGAGTAACTTTTACCTCGTCCAGATCGAAAGTCTGAGGTTCCAGCTGAAAATCGACAGCATTGTACGCCCCCTTGTTTATCTTTACTGTTTTCGGGAGATAACCGACAAAAGACGCCTGGAGCTCAGTCACTTCTTCGCGGGTTTCGAGGTAATATTCTCCATCGAAGTCGGTGGTCATTCCAATAGTCGTCCCGGTAAAAAAAACATTGACCAGAGGTAAAACTTCTCCCGTCTTGGCATCCGTCACTTTCCCCTTCACCCGGGTACTCTGAGCCCACATGCATTGTCCAAGTAACAGTAATACAACTAATAATACGATTCTTTTATTCATGATCATTATACTACCCCTTCTCTCAATATATCGTGGATATGAACCATTCCCTTGTATTTTTTATCTTCGTCCACGACCACCAATTGAGTGATACTATTCTGTTCCATTTTCTGGAAAGCGTTGTAAGCGAGTTCTTCTTCCTGAATAGTTTTCGGAGAAACCGACATAATATCCCGGGCTTTCAAGCCATCCACATCTTCATATTTCTCGAGCATACGTCTCAAATCCCCGTCGGTAATAATGCCTAACAATCCTCCTTCGGCATCGGTCACCGCCACTGCGCCCAATCTTCCGCCCGACATCTCCAATATCACTTTACGGATTCCGTCTTCCAAAGATACATAAGGCCGGTTATCCTGATCGAATACATCGGATACCCGGGTATATAAACGTTTCCCCAAGGATCCTCCGGGATGATATTTAGCAAAATCACGGCTTGAAAAACTCCTGCATTGGATCAGACAAATAGCAAGGGCATCTCCCATCACAAGTTGTGCTGTCGTCGAGTTGGTCGGCGCCAGATTATTCGGGCAAGCTTCACGGTCGACCTGTGCTTTCAATACATAAGCCGCATTCTTTGCCAGGAAAGAATCGGTATTCGATACCATAGCCACGATCTGTTCGTTACCGACATTCCGGATCAACGGGACCAGCACCTTGATTTCGGGGGTGTTCCCGCTTTTGGAAATACAAATGACGACATCGTCGTGGCAAATCATCCCCAGATCACCGTGGATAGCGTCGGCCGCATGCATAAAAACAGCAGGAGTACCGGTCGAATTGAGAGTAGCCACTATTTTTTGGGCAATAATGGCACTTTTACCTATACCTGTAACGATCACCCGTCCTTTCGTATTATAGATCAATCGGACCACTTTTTCGAAATCGTCGTCGATAAATCGAGCCAGATTCTGTATAGCTAAAGCTTCATCAGCAATTACTTTTTTTGCAACCTCCTTAATATCAACCATCTTAGATTATTCTTTAAAATATTTCTTAAACAATAGACAATATTTATGCCAAAAAAATCAGAAAAAATTATGGTAACCCGATTTTTTTCCTATAACTTTACTAAACGACAAAAATACCAATTTTTGTCATTCATTTGCTTAGGTGATCATAACATTTATTGTGCCATTTTGTTTGTCCAAACAAATTAAGTTATAAATTTGCATTTCCTTGAGAAAAAGGGTGTGCAAAATATATGAATAATACAATGGGATTGCAGATTAATTTACACGCAAAATTAAAAGAGTATTTTGGCTTCGATCATTTCAAAGGAAATCAGGAAGCCATCATTAAGAACGTGCTGGCAGGAAATAACACTTTTGTATTGATGCCTACAGGAGGTGGTAAATCGTTGTGTTATCAATTACCGGCATTGCTTCTCGAGGGCACCGCGATTATTATTTCTCCGCTGATTGCTCTGATGAAAAATCAGGTGGATGCCATGCGTTCATTTTCAGCCGCTGAAGGAGTTGCGCATTTTCTCAACTCTTCGTTGACCAAAAATGAGATTTTAAATGTGAAAGAAGACATTTTGAGCGGTAAAACGAAAATGCTCTATGTTGCTCCCGAATCCTTGACCAAGGAAAGTAATGTTGAATTTCTAAAGAAGATCAAGATTTCTTTCTTTGCTGTGGATGAGGCACATTGTATCTCGGAATGGGGCCACGATTTCCGGACAGAATACCGGAAAATCCGTCCGATCGTCGAAGAAATCGGTAAAGCGCCGATCATTGCATTGACTGCGACAGCGACACCCAAAGTGCAGAACGACATCCAGAAGAACCTGGATATGATGGATGCCCAGGTTTTTAAATCTTCTTTCAACCGACCGAACCTATACTACGAAGTACGTCCTAAACAAGGAGATGTCACGAAAGACATTATTAAGTTTATTAAAAACCATGAAGGGAAATCCGGTATCATCTACTGTCTGAGCCGGAAGAAAGTGGAAGAACTGGCGGAAGTGCTTAGTATCAACGGTATCAAAGCAGCTCCTTATCATGCGGGAATGGATGCCAGTACCCGAAGTACCAACCAGGACCGCTTCCTGATGGAAGAGGTGGACGTTATTGTAGCGACCATCGCTTTCGGTATGGGGATCGACAAACCAGACGTACGCTTTGTCATCCATTACGACATTCCTAAAAGTCTCGAAGGGTATTATCAGGAGACAGGACGGGCAGGACGGGATGGTGGCGAAGGAATCTGTCTGACTTATTATAGTTTTAAAGACATCCAAAAGCTCGAAAAGTTTATGCAGGGGAAACCCATTGCCGAACAGGAAATCGGTAAACAATTGCTGATGGAAACAGTCGCTTACGCCGAGACTTCTTTATGCCGGCGTAAAGTACTGCTCCATTATTTCGGAGAAACCTATGAAGAAGACAACTGCGGCTGTTGTGACAACTGCCTCTATCCGAAGAAAGAGTTCGAAGGCGAAGATTATATGGTCGATGCCCTGCAACTGGTCAGCGATGTTAAAGAAAAATTCAAAATCGAACATTTGGTTAATATCCTCATCGGTGAAGCCGATTCTGCCATCAAATCGTATAAGCATGATAAACTGGAATTATTCGGTGCCGGTTCGGAAAAAAGCCGGCAATTCTGGACGATGGTATACCGGAGGGCTTTAGTCAGTTCATTTATCGAAAAAGATATAGAACAATACGGAGTAATCAAACTAACGGATGAAGGCCAAAAATTTTTGGATAACCCTAAAAGTTTTATGCTGATGGAAGATCACAATTTCGACGAGAACGAAGAAGAAGAAAAGATACAGGAGAAAGGTGGTGTATCTGCGTTGGACAGCACTTTATTCGCTATCCTGAAAGATTTACGGAAGAAAATAGCCAAGACCAATAACTTGCCTCCTTACGTCATTTTCCAGGACCCGTCACTGGAAGATATGTGTACCAATTATCCGATCACACTCGAAGAATTGGCCAACATCCAGGGCGTAGGTGCCGGGAAAGCACAGAAATACGGCAAAGAATTCGTCGAAGTCATCAAACAATACGTTGAAGACAACGAGATCGAACGGGCACAGGATATGGTCGTGAAAACAGTAGCCAATAAATCCAAATTCAAAGTATACATCATCCAGAATATCGACCGCCAGATCGATCTGGAAGATATCGCTTCGGCTTTGGGGCTCAACTTCGACGAACTGATCAAGGAGATGGAAGCGATCGTCTTTTCCGGAACGAAATTAAACATCGATTATTATATCAATAAGATCCTCGACGAAGAGCAACAGCAGGAAATCATGGATTATTTTATGGAGGCGAGTTCCGACAATATTTCCGAAGCTTTCGACGAATTCGAAGGGGATTATGCAGAAGAAGATCTTCGGCTGATGCGGCTGAAGTTACATTCCAAACACGGAAACTGACAATGGAAAAAGTTGCGGGAAATATTGGGGGTAAGTCGAAATGATCGATACCCCCTCTTTTTTCGTCAACTATAAGGGGTATGTCACTGTGTCACAAACACTCTCCAACTGCCGTCCTTTTCACCTCGCTCAACGTATTTCTTCTGATCATTATATATTTCAATGGCTTTGAATATCGATCTGTTCAAATATTATTCGGAAGCCTTAGAAAAAAACAATGAGATGATCCGGCTTCATAAAGCCAAAGATGAGCAGAAAATAGTAAGAAAAAGAAAAATTTTTTTAGAAGTAGAAGTCAGCGAAGATGAGTATCAGGCTTTTATGAAGCAAACGAAATAATCCGTCTTATTTACCTCATACTCATCTTCCTCTAGTTTTTCAATTCATTTTATCTACAGAACGGACAAATTCGATATCCTCCCGGAACAATTTCCGGTAAGTGATATGGGTGCGCCAGGCTTTCGCTCCGATGTAATCCATCAGATGTATCATTGGAGGATTAAAATCGCCCACCCAATTCAATTCCAGATATTTATATTCCCTGTTCGCTTCGATAATGCGCTCAGTAAAGCGTTTGATCATGGCCGCTTCCACTCCTTTCCCCTGAAACTCGGGTACCACTCCGAACAACTGTCCCAAAGCCACATCGATTTTCCGGAAATGACGGTAATACATCAGTTTCAAACCACCCCACAAATTCATTTTTCCATTTAAATGTCTCACTACCTGATTGATTTCCGGGAACATCAGGAAAAAACCGATCGGTTGCTCTTTATAAAAAGCAAAATAAATCAAATCCTTATCGATAATCGGTTGTAAACTTTTATAAATCGCTTCTACCTGCTCCCGGGTAATCCCGTCTACTCCGTGTACTTCCAGATTCCAGGCTTTATTATAGACCTCCAATAAGGCTTCTATGGCTTTCTGCTTCCCGATATCCCCATAGGTCTGGACCGTATAATCGGGATTTTTCAATATCCGGTCGGCTTTCCAAACGACAATTTTAGAAAGGCTGTCCATAACAAGACGGGTGCGGAATGTAAACTGTTTGAAAAAATCCCGGAAACCGTAGTTTTCAAAAAAAGAAACATAATAAGGCTGGGTATAAGGCATCGCATAAACAGGCGACTGATCGAATCCATCGACCAACAACCCCCACCACTCAATCCGTTCCCCGAAATTTACCGGCCCTTCCATGGCCTCCATACCTTTTCCTTCGAGCCACTCCCTGCATTTATCGAACAAACAAAAAGCGGCCTGCCGGTCGTCGATACATTCAAAAAATCCCATTTGCCCGACACTATATTTGTCCAGATGACAGGTTTTCCGATTGATAAAAGCAGCTACTCTCCCTACACATTGCCCTGCCTCGTCCTTCAAAATCCAGCGGATACATTCGCCATTTTGGAAACAAGGATTTTTCGCAGGATCGAATACATTCCGGATATCATTATCCAAAGGACGTATCCACCAGGGATTTCCTTTATATAGTCTTACCGGTAATTCCAGAAAGTCCGTTTCATGTTGTCGGGTAGTTACTTCAATTAAAGTATACATAACAAAAAAATTAAATTTTTTGACTTAAGGCCATTGCTTGAGCCGGAAAGATAAAATCGGCCAATCGCTTGAGCCAAACGACAATAAAAGCCAATAATATTCGCGGGACGATCAGCCATACGACAGGTAACCCCAATACGGCAAACAACAAAGGATCTTCCAACTGCGAATGCGATATCGCCAGATGATAATTCAACAAATCCGCTTCGGTCCCGGTTAGTTTACCTTGCCGGGCATAATCCATCAATACAGCGGAACCGTAAGCCAACCCCAGCGTATTGCCCACCACCCATAAAAAAGCCACCTGTCGGGGTAAACCCAACAATTGCATACCCGGACCTAAAAGCGAAGAGATCCATTTCAATACCCCGAATTCTTCCAACAGACGTTGCAGGATCATCAATCCGGTAATCAGGGCCACGACTTTCAGGGACAACCACAGACTGGTTTGCAGCCAATTGAACAAAGTATCGCGGAATCCCAAGTCGACAGAAGGCTGCGCTATCATCCGCCCTGCAAACTCCGGCAAGATCAGATTTAAAACGGCAGCAGCGATAAAACTACAGGTAAAACGGAGTAAGACCATCTTCCAACCCGCAGAACCGGTTTTCTTCTGTACCAAAGTTTCCACCGGATAATTATGGGAAATCAGGCACATCATAGCCAACAAAATCCCTTCTCTCACCGTGAAATCCATATTCGACAGCAAAGCGATCACCGTATAGATATTGGTAAAAATACCGGTCACAAAGACCAAAGCCGCATCACCGGGCAAACCGATCCTGGTGAACAAAGGAGCTACCACAGCAGAAACAGCCGGCAACACCTGAAAGTAGGTAAGCAACATCACCACGAAAGAAACCGGAAGCATAATCTTCAAAAACCAGCAAGAGGTTTTCAATGCCACCGGCCAGACTTTCCTGATACAACCGATTATCCTTTCTTTCATCATATCCTATTTTCTCTTTTTTCCTCTTCCCCCTTCTCTCTCTCAGCCTATAGCTTTTAGCATTTAGCATTTAGCTTTTAGCATTTAGCTTTTAGCATTTAGCTTTTAGCTTTTAGCTTTTAGCTTTTAGCTTTTAGCTTTTAGCTTTTAGCATTTAGCTTTTAGCATTTTACTTTTTACCTCAACTGCTCGGTCAGCAACCGGATCTCCAATGCCGGGCTAATCCGTTCGTACAGAATATTATAAACGGCATTCGTTATCGGCATATGCACATTATACTGGTCGTTGATTTCTTTAATTCCTTTCACGCCGAAATATCCTTCGGCAATCATCAGCATTTCCATTTGTGCCGATTTCACCGAATATCCTTTACCGATCATCGTCCCGAAAGTCCGGTTCCGGCTAAACTGTGAATAAGCGGTTACCAGCAAATCCCCCAGATAGGCCGAACTCTTGATATCCCTTTCTATCGGATGAACGGCAGCCACAAAACGCTCCATCTCCTGAATGGCATTGGATACCAAAACGGCCTGAAAATTATCTCCATATCGCAATCCATGACATATTCCCGCTGCAATAGCGATAATATTCTTCATAACAGCCGCATACTCCGTACCATAGATATCGTCCGAAATCGTCGTCTTCACATAATGGCAGTTGAACAATTGTGACACCAACCGGGCCACCCGGGTATCGTCACAGGCAAAGGTCAGGTAAGACAGGCGTTCCAAAGCAATCTCTTCTGCATGACAAGGCCCTGAAATCACCACGATCTGCTCCAAAGGTACTTCATACTGCTGGTGGAAGAACTCACCGATAATCAGATTATCATCCGGGATCATTCCTTTAATCGCCGACACCACAATCTTGTCTTTCAACGGACGGGTGGCTTTTGCCACCACATTTTTAAGAAAAGCACTCGGTATAGCAAAAATGATGATATCCGAACGGGCAATCAGTTTGTCCAGATTATCCGTAAAAGAAATCCGCGACAGATCGAAATCGACCGAACAAAGATAGCGAGGGTTATGGTTCAACTCTTTAAAAGCGTTGATGGTCTCGATATTACGCATAAACCAATTGATATGCTCATTCGTTTCCAGCAGAATCTTAGCAATAGCCGTAGCCCAGCTTCCGCCGCCGACGATCGCAATCCGTGGATTTTCAGGAATTTCCATGCCGATAAAATTTAGTTTAAGCCAACCATTTTTTCACTTCTTCGGGAGTCAACCCTGACAATCCCAACTTTTCTTTTTTGTTGATTCCGCAAAGCTCCTGATGCAATTTATTCGTATTCCCGACTGCTTTCAAAGCTTCCACCGTCTGATATCCGGCTTTCTTCACCACTGCGATCCATTCTTTCGGAATCCCCAGCGCCTCGTATTTCTCATCGCCGTCTACGGTAACTTTCTTTTCGGGCTTCATCTGGGGAAAGAACAACACATCCTGAATCGACGCGCTATTGGTCAGGAACATACAAAGCCGGTCGATACCGATACCCATACCGGAAGTCGGCGGCATGCCGTATTCCAGTGCGCGTACAAAATCATAGTCGATATACATGGCTTCGTCATCTCCTCTTTCCTGCAATTTCAGCTGATCCTGAAAACGTTCCAGCTGATCGATCGGGTCGTTCAGCTCGGAATAGGCATTAGCCACTTCCTTACCGTTTACAAACAGCTCGAAACGTTCGGTCAGTTCCGGATTTTCGCGATGTTTCTTCGTCAACGGCGACATCTCTTTGGGATAATCGTAAATAAAAGTGGGCTGGATATAATGTCCTTCACACTTTTCACCGAAGATCTCATCGATCAGTTTACCCTTACCCATGGTCTTATCCACGGGGATCTCCATTTTTACACAAGCCTCGTACAACTCTTCTTCCGACATTTTCTCGATGTCGTACCCGGTATATTCTTTAATGGCATCGGCCATACGTACCCGCCGGAAAGGACGTTTAAAGTCGATTTCATTTTCGCCTATCACCGCTTTCGTAGTCCCGTTGATCGCCAGCGCAGCCGTTTCGATCATCTCTTCCGTGAAGTTCATCATCCACAGATAATCTTTATAAGCCACATAAATTTCCATACAGGTAAATTCCGGATTATGTGTCCGGTCCATTCCCTCATTCCGGAAATTCCGGGAAAATTCGTACACCCCTTCAAAACCGCCGACAATCAGCCGTTTCAGGTATAATTCGTTGGCAATACGCAAATACAAAGGGATATCCAATGCATTATGATGAGTGATAAACGGACGTGCAGACGCTCCTCCGGGAATGGCTTGCAACACAGGGGTTTCCACCTCCAGATACCCTTTGGAATTGAAGAAATTCCGGATAGCGTTGATCATCCTGGTACGTTTCACAAAGACTTCCTTGACCTGAGGATTCACGATCAGGTCGAGATAACGCTGGCGGTAACGCTGTTCGGGATCGGTAAAGGCATCGAACACCTTGCCTTCCTTCTCTTTCACAATCGGCAGCGGCCGCAACGATTTCGACAACATGGTCAATTCTTTGGCGTGTACGGAAATCTCACCTGTCTGTGTGCGGAACACAAATCCCTTCACTCCGACAATGTCACCGATATCCATCAATTTCTTGAAAACCGTATTGTAAGCGGTCGATGCTTCATCTGTAGAAATATCGTCCCGGCTGACATACACCTGGATCCGGCCGGTAGCATCCTGTAATTCGAAAAATGAAGCTTTACCCATAATTCTCCGGCTCATCATCCGTCCGGCAATCACCACATTCCGGGGCTCTGCTGTTTCGTCGAACCGCTCTTTTATTTCTGCCGCATGGGCATTCACTTGAAACTCCGGTGCCGGATAGGCTTCTATCCCCAGTTTAGCCAATTCATTCAATGAATTTCTTCGGATAATCTCTTGTTCACTTAATTCCGTAAAGCTCATCTTTTATATTTTTAATTGTTTTACTTCCAACAAACTATCATTCCAGAATTTTAATTAATTTTGCAAAGTTACTATTTTCCCGAAGTAAAAACAAATCAAAATAAAACAGCCATTGTCGGGTTTTCAACAATGGCTGTTTTTACAATCCTGATCGACTTATTTTTTCAATATTTTATCAAGTAATTCCACCGCTTCCGGCTGAGAAGGACGCGGAGCATAAGCATCTATGATCTTGAAATTTTCGTCTATCAATAAAAAACGGGGAATATATTTGATCTGCCACCCTTCATTCAGATTTTTTGTATCTGTACAATTGTATTCCGGTATCCCGGCTTCTTTGCCTTCGATAAATGAAAGCCAGGACTTTTTCTCTGTATCGGTAGAAACAGCCAGGAAAACGATATTATCGTTCCGGTATTTTTTCGCCAGCTCATGGAATTTCGGGGATTCCTGAATACAAGGTCCGCACCAGGTTGCCCATAAATCCACATAAATCACCTTGCCTTTATAATCACTCAGACGAGCCGTTTTCCCATCCGGAGCAAGCAATTCCAGATCCACAGCCGGACTTCCTTTCAGTAATGCCCCGGCAGAATGAAGTTTTACTTCCAATACTTCCCGGATATCCGTATTTTTCAACTTTCCGGCATATTCCCGTACTTCCCCGACAAGTTCCGTATTTATTTCACTATCCAGCTTATAAGCGTACTGTGCAGCGGTAAAAAGTTCTTGAGTACGTTCGGGAAATTGCAATTTTTCTTTTAGACCGGGAGTTTCCATGGCAGTGCCGATCACATCTCTGACAACAGCCACATCCAGATATTCCTCTCTATTTACCCGGGGAACGACTTTCAGCAAATCGGGAATAATCTGCTGCATAAATTTCTCACGCTCTTCCCGGCTTCTCACCGGCTGTAAAGCACAGTAAGAGGGATAAGCAGTATAACTATTTGCCATATCGGCGACAATACGGGCTTTCTCCAACTCTTTGAACGCAGGAGTAGCCTCTTTTACCCGCTCCAGTTCAGCCATCCTCAATTGAGCCAAAGAATCGACGGCAACTTTGATTTCCTCAAAGCTTCCTTTCCGGTTTCTTAATTCTCCCAAAAAAGAACCTCCCTTAGGAAACAGACGTCCCTTCATATAGGTATTCATCTCCGCTCCCTTTCCCTTAAAGACAGCCTCCCGGTTGTCAGTCGTGATATATACCTCCATATCGTCTCCCGGACTCAGATAAAGGGTGTTGCGGCTGATCCGGTAAAAAGCCGGTTTGGAAAGCGGTAAAATCGTATCGAAATGGCCTTCCCGATCCGTACGGATCATAAAGCTCCCCTCATCCCCTATCACACTGGTAGCCCCATCGTAAGACAGTTTCACCAGATCGGTTCCCATACCGACCAATTTCCCCTTCAGACGGACAGAATTTTGTGCCTGAACCGACACGACCGCCATGACAAATAAAATCGGAAATAAAAATTTCATATCGACCATATTAAATATTCGTATTTATCTTTCATAATCCGGAAGATCAGGCCGGAAACCTTTGACTACCGGCGGTATCGGAATAATATAGCGGTTGTCGTTGGGTGGTAACGTCCAGATTTGTCCATCCGCCGAATGGGTGATCGTTTTTTGGAAACGACTTTCTTTGTTCAAACGTTTCAGATCTACAAAGCGGTAGATTCCGAGGAAAGCGAATTCCCGGCGGCGTTCTTCCAGTACTTTCACCAGAGCCTCGTCCGCATTGGCAAAAGTCACATGTACATTGTTTTCTATGCGATGATCCCGTAACAGATTATACAGACGCGCAGCTTCCGCCAGGTTTTCCGTACCTCCTTCGCGTGCATAACACTCGGCAGCCGTCAGAATCACCTCCATATTGTTCAAAGCCAGATTCGCCCGGATATAAGGCATAAAAATTGTATACCCACGGAATTCCACACCGCTGTATTCATCGTCTACAAACCACAGTTCCCGGCGTTTATCCACAGCTCCCGGAGCCAGGTCCTTGTCATAAATATCCAGTAACTCCTGACTGGCATATACAGCCATTTGTAACCCGAAGACGGAGGGCGGATAACGTACGTAAATATTTTCCGGATTATCCATTCCTTCAGGATAAGGACTGCTGGGATCGTCTTTCCGTACAATCCTTCCGATATAAGCATTCGGTTTGGCGGTATATTCTGTCAGGTCTACCAATTCTTCACTGACTTCCAATGCTTTCTTCGCATTTTCCAAAGCTTTATCATATTCTCCGTGCATCAGATACATACGGGCCAGAAAACCATAGGCTACATTCTTCGCCGGACGGAATGTGTTCGGAGTTTTATCCAACAAAGCAGGCAGGGCATCGTCCAGGTCTTGCTTGATCGCCGTATACACTTGTTCTACAGTGCTACGGGAATAATTCAGGTCGGCCACATCTTCGCTGGAGATCAGAGGCAAGCCGTAATCGGTCGAAGCCGTTGCAGCGTCATAGGCCGGAGCATAAACCCCGATCATACAAAGATACTCGAAAGCCCGGGCAACCATCGCTTCCGATTTTAAGTTCAGCTTATCGGATTCCGAAGCATCCGTCACACTCATGATATTATTGATTACCGTATTACACACATAGATACGGTTGTAAGCATAGTTCCAGATCGGATCAGAAACTCCGTCATTGAAAACAGCCCCGTGTTCGAAAGCATAGAGATTTTTAATTTCATCATCCATAGAGGTAAAATTATTCTCTTCATCTCCGCTTCCCAGCTGAGCATCATCGGTAATATACACCGGATAATGATCCAGCGCTTTAGCCATCTGTGCGTAATTCATCAACTGACGGTAGTCGTCGTATTTCGAAGGAATGGTATATCCTTTCGGCTGTATGTCCAGAAAACGGTCACACCCCTGACAAAGGAACATGCCCCAAACAATCCATAAAAATATTTTTTTCATAATCATCTCCTTTTAGAATTTTAAAGATAAACCTAGCGTATATATGGTCGGGTCGAGCGCGCTTCTCGAAATAGATGTCAGAGAAGTCCCGTTCCAGGATTCCGGATTCAAACGTCTTTTCTGAGAACCCCACCACCAGATATTCTGAATCTGTGCATTGATACTCATTCCTGAAATAAAAGCTTTTTTTAGCCAACGTTCCGGCAAATTATAGGACAGGGTTACCTCCTTCAGCTTTATGTAATTCGCTTTTTTGATGTGTTTATCGGCAGCATACCACAAATAGGTATAGTTGGTACTGGCATTTCTCATAAAGGCCGGAGCTTTATCGGGATCGTCGGAATCTTCCGGAGATTTCCAGTAATTCCGGATACTCCTGTCCACATTCGTAGTTCCGGTTGTCGACGTGAAGTATTTAGGCATGACATCCCTCATCACATGTCCGCCGTAATACAGAAACATAAAAGAAAGATCGAAACCTTTATAAGTCAGCATATTCGACATAGATGCAGAATAGGGAGGTATACTTGTTCCGGAGCGTACCAGATCCTCGACCGTCAGGTCTGCGAGCGATTTCACGATCGTTCCGTCCTTTTTATAAGCCTGAGGATTTCCACTCTCGTCCAATCCGGCCCAACGTACACTGAATAAAGTTCCCATTGCCATCCCTTCTCTCGTATTCGTACCGCTGATATAACTGGAAACGGAGTTAGAACTGTTTTCCAGTTTTGTGATCCGGTTTTTATTGTAACTGAAATTAATATTCGTTGCCCAGCGGAAGTCTCTTGTCTGTATATTCACACTGTTCAATACAATCTCATAACCGTGGTTGTACATCTCGGCATAGTTCATCGTCAGAGAACCCCAACCGGAAGTCGGGTCTGTAGCGATCGACCCCAGCAAATCCGAAGTATTTTTCGCATAATAGTCGAACGATCCTCCCAAACGGTTGTTAAAGAAGCTGAAGTCGATACCCAGATTGGTCTGGTTGGTTCTTTCCCGGCGTAAGCCGGAGTTTGGAGGACTGGATACGGAACTGGAATATTCACCGGTCCAGGAATTGATTCCGGCAGAATATACGATCATATAAGGTCCGCTTTGTTTTGCAATGTTACCGTTGATTCCTTTGGTAAAACGGATGGAAAGCTGATCCAGCCAGTCCATGTTTCCCATAAATTTCTCCTGTGCCATATGCCAGCTGACACCGACCGACCACAAAGGTTTGTACTGATACTTGGGATTCGTACCGAACAAATTGGACTGGTCCATACGGATACTCCCCGTAATGGCATACCGGCGGTCATAAGTATAGGAAGCATTTCCATAAAACGAAACGTAACGGTCCTCTTTATCGCCGAAAGTATCGGGATAACCGTTCGGAACGTGGGTATAAGAATTATTGATTGCCTCCGTACCCTGTTGGGTCTGGTTCAGTGTTGCTTCATCCAGGTATTTATGTGCCAGGCTGACCTTGTCATAACCGTATTTCTCTACATAGGTACTGGTACTGTGTACAGCACGGCGTTCACCACCGGCGATCGCACTGACCTCGTGTTTTTCATCGAACGTGCGGTTGAAATTGATCTGAGCACGCAAAGTATAGGAATTTTTATCGCTTCTGGTCTCGTCGATATAACCCCCTTCCGGTATCAGATGTTTAATACTTCCATCGGCATTCACGATGGATGAATTGTTGATCTGATTACGGAGCGTATAGGATTGGGGGTCATAATAATTCTGTACCAGCGAATTGTTTTTTCCAGCTGATACCGCAAATCCACATCCAGCCCTTCGATAATCTTTACATTCAGGGCCACATTCACATTGGAATAGTTGCTCTTGCTGAAATAACTTTTCCGGTGCATTTCTTCCAATGGATAAAAAGACTCGTCGTTGAGCCCCAAGCCGACCAGGCGGTCTATCTCCGACCGGGATTTTGTCTGATACCAGTTCAATGGATTGCCGTCTTCATCGAATAAAGTCTGATAGGAAGCACGTCCGCCGGTCAGATAAGTCGAAGGGGTAAAACCATTGTCATAATCCGCCTTTGTATAACTACCGACAACTCCCAGGTCAGCCCTCAGCCATTCAAAAAAGTTATAGGAGCTTCTCAGGTTAAAACCTACCCGGTCATTATCCTGCCCCTTCGTTTGCAAAATATTCTGCATATAATTGACGCTGGCGGAATATTGATATCTATCCGAACTTCCGCGTAAAGCCAGATTATGTTGATGAGTGATCGCAGTCCGGAGAAAATTATCTTTCAGTTCATTGTAATTGTTCCGGTTCCGGTAAATATTCAACTGCCGGTTCATTTCATCATCGCTGATATTCCCGGCTTCATTCTCGTACAACAAATTGAGCACTTCATTCTGATAATATCTTTTGTCAGAGCTACTGTAAGGAGAATGATAAGTATTGAACATTTCAACCTGCCAATCTACCAGTTCCTCACTATTCATGAGATTCAGATAATCCCTGTCATCCCGTAAAGGAGTGATAACAACAGAACCGTTGTATTCGATCGTACTCTTTCCGGCACCTTTCTTGGTCATAATCACAATCACCCCGTTTGCCGAACGTGATCCGTAGATGGAAGCGGCCGTCGCATCTTTCAGAATAGTAATATTGGCAATTTCAGACGGATTGATCGCATCCAGGGAACCTTCATAGGGCACTCCGTCGACCACATATAAAGGAGTGGAAACTCCGGAAATCGTAGCCTTACCACGAATTCTCAGATCTCCTTTGTAATTCGTCAGACCGGCAGCCATACCTTCTATACGTGAAATAATACCAGGCTGCAATTTATGTTCGAAGTCTTTATTCGTTAAAACGGCAAACGAACCGGTAGCACGCTCCTTGGAAAGAGTCTGATAACCTGTTACCACCACATCGTTCAATTGGGTGGCCTCCGCCTCCATGGTGATGCGATAAGGTTCTTTTTTCAAAGGCATTTCCTTCGTTTTCAATCCCACAAACGATACGACCAGAGTTTCTTTTCCGATCAAATCCGGAGATACGCTCAACTGGAAATTCCCGTCTACATCCGAAACGGTCCCGATAACCTTATTGCCTTTTAAATAAACGGCAGCCCCGGGTAACGGACGTCCGTCCGCTTCCAGTATCAAACCTTTGATCACAATCTTTGTCTGCTGAGGAGCTGCTTCAAGCCGCTTTTGTTCGTAGATCACCACCGTATTATCTACAATTTCATAAGACAGGACGGTCCCTTTCAGGCATTGTTTCAAAATCTCTTCCACATTCGCATTCTCTACCTTCACAGAAAGATTCTTAATATTACTGATTTGTTCGCTGTTGCAGATGATATCGAAAGAACTTTTTTTCTGAATTTCCAGTAGCACTTCTTCCAAAGTAACATTCTTCATTTTCAAATTAAAAGCCTGTGAAAATACATTTGCAGCCGCGGTAATGTTAAACGCCAGTATACATAGCAAACCGATACGCGTTACCAGCAACATTTTCTGCAATTTACCCCGCCCGAAAAGCGGTTTAGTTCGCATTTTTTCATACATTTGAGAGTTTTAAGTAATTAAACAATTCATGTCCCGCACGGACATTGGATTTATTATCTTGAACAGGCAGGAAATGGTCCAGATTTCCTGCCTTTTTTCAGAATCTTTGATAAGGTACCACCATTATTTTATGATTCACATACCGGAAACTGACGAGTCTTGTAGCGCTCAATAGCTTCAGTACCTTTGTAATATCCTCATACCGGCTGAATACTGCCTTAGAAGAACCATGTGCTATAGCCGGAACCTGTGCAACAGCAACGGCTTCTACCGTTTCCGGTGTTTTATTTCCGGATATATAGAAAACCGAAACAGCAATTCCCAATACAGCACAAGCCACCGCTGCATACTTCAATATATTCGATCCGGCCCGGTGTTTCCGTTTTCCCGATACTTTTTCCGACAACATTTTCCAGGCAGTCTCCGGCACAAATAGAGCAACCTCCTTTTGTTGCAATTCCATTCCCCCCATTGTAAGCAGTTCCTGATACAAACGTTCATTCTCCTCACTACTTTCCCTCCAAAGACGAAGTTCCACAACTTCCTCCCCGCTCAAAGAACCGGCAATCGCTTTCACGATCAGATCAGCAATATACAATTTTTCCGCCTTCATTTTCATATACCGCAAATAATTGATGCCGGAATTACGAACGATTGTATATAGATAGGAACGTATCGTCAAAAGCGAACTAAAATTCTGTCTGTTTTCCCACAATTTTACAAAAGCTTCCTGCACCAGGTCGGCTGCAACCCATTCCTCCCGAATCAAACGCAGACAATACACACACAACGAAGAATAAAATTTTTCAAAAACATACCGGAAAACCTTCTCCTCTCCGGCTTGAAATGCAGAAATAAAAGTTTTCTCGTGGTCTAAATCGTATTCTTTCATAAAAAAATGTTCGTTTACCGTTGGGTTTACGGTGCTTTAAGCTATCCGAGCGACAACACCCCGGTAAGGGCACTCGACAAGATCCTGGAAAGCGGACGGCTGAAAGA
>NZ_CFKYFN010000089.1:0-16004 GCF_985060555.1 Odoribacter sp.
GCAAATTTCTGGTTGTATTTTCTTTGCCGGTTAGCTCTGCCGTGAGATGCAGGGTTTTATGGCGGAAGACCATTGGAGCGGGAACGAGGATCCGGTTAGGTTTTCCGAACGCCCGACCGGTGGTGTCTGACGAACGTAGTGAGGAGTTCCGCCGGTCAGTGAAGGAAAGCCTTAGCGGACCGGTCCAGGCGAACCGGTCTGACGGTATAAAACCCGAAATCGGAATAGATAGAAAAAAATAAACCTAGGTTTATTTCGTTATTTATTTGTCTTCGGTTATTGTGATCGTCGAGTGTGCTATGGTGGGAAAGTGTTTGAGCTTCGTGACACACCCGCCGGTCACGATAGCCGTTGCTCACGTCCTGATGGGAGCAGTTATGAAGACTGCGCTCTGAGAGCATTAAACTTTCAAAACCTTGTTTGCCCAAGCCCTGTAAACCTTGTTCACCATTTGTGATTTCGGAGATTATTTCCGAAATTTGTTCATGTGTAAATTCCATAATAATTCATTTTTGAAGTTCCCAATACAAAAATAATAAAACTGGGATTTACACACTTTTTGAAACACTATCTCCAAGTTTTCCGATTGATCCCTCATCCACACTATCGGCTCGAACCCGATAAAATAAAAAGACCGGAAAAAAATCCGATCTTTTTACAACTTTCATTAATTTGGCGGAGAGAGGGGGATTCGAACCCCCGGTACAGTAACCCGTACGACAGTTTAGCAAACTGTTGGTTTCAGCCACTCACCCATCTCTCCTCGATGTTCTGCGCTGAATTGCGATCACAAAAGTAGTGCTTTTTGACAAACCTGCAAACTTTTACTCTATTTTTTTAGGTTTATTTCTGAGAGCAGGATTCGCGGCGGAGTTTATCGAACAACTGTCGATGAAATTTTCGCTCAGCATCACTGAGTTTCCATATTTTCGAAGCAGGAACGACTTGTATCATTTTTTGATAATATTCTTTCTTCACTTCATGGAGCCGGGCTTCATAGCCCAACATTTTCCCGATCGCTTCTTTATAATCGGTTTCTTTCAGTCCTTTCGCATTTCTCACTTCATGAAAGCTTTTCCGCATATCGGCTTCTATTTCCCGGTTTTTCTTCTGCATCTCATTGTACAAAGGCCAGAAAACAGCTGCTTCAGCAGGGGAAAGGTCCAATTCCTGTGTAAAGAAAGCGACTTTCTGCGCATCGAATTCTTTCCGTTTCTCGTCGGTCAATTTGTCCTGAGCCCATACGCCCACCCCACTCCACAACAGCAACACAATCAAAATTATATTCTTCATATTCTTATTTACTTAATAAATTCCAGCCAGAATCATCTCATAATTATCTACTTCAGAAGCCAGGTATTCGATGATTTCTTCATTTGTCGGATTAAACTGGCTGTCGAAAATATCCTCTGCTTCCATTTCCTGTACAATAGCATTTTCCCCCTCGATATCCGGCAAGTCAGTATTCTTCGCTCCGGGAAATAGAATCTGAACCACCATTAAAGCAAGAAAGAAAATAGCCACTAAGCCCATATAAGGCTTCAACCCGCGAAGAGAAGAACTTTTTTTCACTTCTTTCTGTTTTTCTATCCGACCGGTAATTCGGCCGGTCAATTCGTCAAAATACCCCTCAGGTACAGTGAACGGATTTTTCTTTTTATATTTATCGTCAAAATTTTCCATGGCTTAATCAATTTAAGGTATCCACTATTTTGAGATTTTCTTCTATTTTTTTTACGGCATTGTGATAAGTCGCTTTCAGGGTCCCGACAGCCACTCCCAGCACATCTGCCATATCCTCGTAAGGCATGTCGTCAAAATACTTCATATTGAAGATCAAACGTTGGCGTTCGGATAAAGTCAGAATAGCCCGTTGCAGTTCTTTTTGTATTTTATCCCCGCTAAAGTAAGTATCGCTTTCTAAAGTATTTTCCAGATATACAGAAATCTCATCGCTATTCCCGTACACTTTCCGGCTCTTCTCGTTCAGAAAATTCAGCGATTCGTTGGTTGCAATCCGGTACATCCAGGTATATAGTTTCGAATCGTTGCGAAACTCTTGCAATCCTTGCCAAATCTTCACAAACACATTCTGCAATAAATCGTCCGTATCGTCATGGTTGATCACAATCTTCCGTATATGCCAATACAAACGCTCTTTATATTTATTTACCAGCAACCGGAAAGCTTCCTGTTCTCTCTTCCTTTCGTGAAACAACCGGATGATCTCGTCATCTTCTATGAATTCCATGGGTTCGATTTTTTCCAGCATTTAACATTTAGACAAATCTGCCAGACAAAGGTTTATTTCCAGAGTTGTGAAAAAGAACGAACATGCCTGAAATAAAAAGCAAAAATAACAGATCCCGGATAAATACAAGGATCCTGCTTCGGGATAATAGTGGCAGAAATATACCCTTTTTTCATTTTTCCGAATTCCCGGTAAGCCCGGCCCACCGATCGTGCATTGGCCCACTCCCCTTTCACCAGAAACATCACCCAGGCCATAAAATCCAGGACACGCCGTTTCCGGCTTTTGCTTTTCCACTCCCGCGGGCTCAGGTTTTTATAGAGCATCAGCAGATTATTACGGTAATTCAGGAATAGCTTCCGGGGATGATTCATGGGCAAAGAACCTCCTCCCAGGTGATAAACGACTGAAGCCGGCTGTACCTTCAATGCATAACCGCGATTCCGTATCCGCCAGCACAAATCGATTTCTTCCATGTGAGCGAAAAAACGCTCATCCAGACCTCCGGCCTGCAGATAGCTTTTCCGGCGGATACACAAGGCAGCTCCACTACACCAGAACACTTCGCGCACCTCATCATATTGGCCCCGGTCCTCTTCGGTCACGTTCAAAATCCGTCCCCTGCAAAACGGAAAACCCAGGGAATCGATAAACCCTCC
This sequence comes from Odoribacter sp., assembly GCF_985060555.1. Classification (NCBI taxonomy): domain Bacteria; kingdom Pseudomonadati; phylum Bacteroidota; class Bacteroidia; order Bacteroidales; family Odoribacteraceae; genus Odoribacter; species Odoribacter sp. The sequence goes on from NZ_CFKYFN010000089.1 coordinate 2,911, forward strand.
GCAAGCCCCCGCATACTCGAAATGATTCCGGTTCGTATAAGCCAAAATTTTAGGTTGCACTGCTGCAATCCCCGGTTCTTCGTCCAGGAGAGCGACCAAAGGTTCCAGCCATCCGGGAGCGACCTCCACATCACTATTCAGCAATACAACAATCTCCTCCGGTACCAAACCGACAGCCCGGTTGTATCCACCTGCAAATCCATGATTTTGCGAAAACCGGATCAATTCCACTTCCGGAAACTCTTGTTCCAGTATCCGGACCGAATCGTCTTCGGAAGCATTATCGGCCACGACAATCCGGCCCAAACCGGGATCGGTGTATTTAACCACCGAAGGCAAAAACTCACGGAGTAATTTTTCCCCGTTCCAATTCAATATGATCACCGCAACCCGAGCCATTTCTTTATTTTTCACTTCCATCCGTATTCCGTGTATGTTTCCACCGTTTATGCGACCAAAGCCATAATTCAGGAACCTCGCGGATATACCGCTCTAAAAGACGTGTATGTATCCGGGTCAATTCCCCGGGTTCCAATTGTCCGGGATCACTACATACATCGACAAAATCCACCTCATAATACCCTCTCCTCACCTTCCGCATCTTCAGGGATATTACCGGCAAACCGAATTTCCGGGCAATCTTCTCGGTTCCTACTAATATAGGCGTATCCTGATTTAAAAATTCCATCCAAAAATTCAGGTTAGCCCTATTCGGTGTCTGATCACCGATAAATCCGGCCAGGAATAAGCGTCCGTTTCTTTTGTTTTCGACAATCCGGCGCAAAATATCGTTTTTAGGTACCGGTTTCGCCCCGAACCTCGACCTCAGCCGGATCATCATTTTATCCGCTACCGCATTATGCAGAGGTTTATATAAGGTAAAGAAGTCGAATTCCCGGGGCATCCAAAGGCTATAGGAAGACATCCATTCCCAATTGCCGTAATGCCCCAATACCCCGATAACACTTTTACCCTGATCGAAATACCGCCGAATCACTTCAGGATTCGTAAACTTACACCTTCTGCGTATTTGTTCATCCGACATATGCCACATCTTGTACATTTCCACAAAAAAATCACACAAATGCCGGTAATATCGTTTTTCAATCTTTATAATTTCCGAAAGATCTTTTTCCGGGAAAGCATGCTGTAAATTCGCCCGTACTACCCGGCGTCTGTATTTCAACAGATAGTAAATCAGATAAAAATAAATATCCGAAAAAAAATACAAGATCCTCAGAGGCAACAGCCCACCCACCCAAAGAAAACCATACAAAATATAATAACCCATTGTCTCGATATTAAAAAGTCAAAGATAAAAGCTTTCTTACTAAATTTAAAATTCAAGACAGTAAATCTCCTGAAAGAATTCTGAAAAGGAACAAAATAATTTACACATCAGTCAAATAATATCATGATCTACAACAAACCTGACAAAGGTAAATCCAAAAATTTGTCTTTCTCAGAAAAATAAAGTATTTTCGTGAGTTCAATAGAGCATAGAAGCTGTATTTCTCAAAGGTTTTCGAAATTCCTTTTCAGGGAAAGCAGGTTATGATAATGTATCCTATTGATATGCGAACACTTAACTGCTGACAAATCATGGAGCAAGAAAACAGTTTAATCCCGGAAGAGGAAATCAAGAATCCGGAAATCTTAGAAACCAGTACAAACGACGAACCCGTTGTCGCTGAAAGCAAGGCCGTCGAAAACGCTAAGGAAAAGAAAGAAGTACCGGAAATTGATTTTTCTATATTAAGTACAGAGGAAATCATTCGGCAAGCCCAAAAGCTGATCAATGATTACCCGGTGGTATCTTTAAAAGAAATATTTGAAGGATTACCCGAGATTTTTGAATCCCGGTATAAAGAGGAGTATGAAAAAGCATTGGCCATCTTCACTGCCGACGGAGATAAACCGGAAGATTTCGAATACAAAAACGACAACCGGGAACGTTTCAATGCCCTCTACAAGCTCTATAAAGATAAAAAAAACGCTACAGCCCGGCAAACGGAAGCCGAACGCGAAGAAAATCTGAAAATAAAACTCGGTATTATCGAAGAATTGAAAGCACTGGTGCAAAAAGAGGAAGCACTGGACAAGACATTCCAGGAATTCCGGGACTTACAGGAACGCTGGCGGAATACCGGAATGGTACCTCAAGGGCAATTAAACGGCCTGTTGGAGACTTATCACCATCACGTTGAAAATTTTTATAACTATATCAAGATCAATAAAGAGTTGCGCGACCTGGACCTGAAACGGAACCTGGATGCGAAAAACGCTCTTTGTGAAGAAGCTGAAAAATTGGTTGAAAACAACGATATCGCCGGAGCTTTCAAACAATTACAACTACTGCATTCCCGCTGGAAAGAAATCGGTCCTATTCCCAAAGAACAAAAAGAACCGCTTTGGGAACGCTTTAAAGCTGCCACTAGCCAGATCAACGAAAAATACCATCATTTTTTCGAATCCCTGAAACAGGAACAGGAAGATAACCTGAAAGTCAAAGAAGAAATTTGCGGAAAAGCAGCAGCTATCGCTGCCGGTGAATACCGTTCTATATCGGAATGGAATACAGCCACTCAGAATATTATTGACCTACAGGAAGAATGGAAGCATTCGGGAACCATTCCCCAAAAGGAGCGGAATAAAATCTATAAAAAATTCCGCTCGTCCTGCGATACTTTCTTCGAGCGTAAACGGGATTTCTATAAGAACATGTCGGCCGAACAGGATAAAAACCTGGAATTAAAAATCAAGCTCTGTGAAAAAGTAGAAGCGATCAAAGACAGTACCGACTGGAAAATCACGACCGACAGAATCATCTCTTATCAGAAAGAATGGAAGAAAATCGGTCCCGCTCCCAAGAAATATTCGAACAAAGTATGGGCACGTTTCCGGGAAGCTTGTGATACTTTTTTCAATAACAAAAAACTCCATTTCAAAGACATCGATTCTGAACAGAGCAAAAATCTGGAACTGAAAAAAGCGATTATCGAAGAAGCCCGCCAGTTTACTTTGTCCGGGAATGCAGAGGAAGATATCAATAAGCTGAAAGACTTTCAGAACCGCTGGGCAGAAATCGGATTTGTACCTATTAAATACAAAGACGCTATCCAGGAAGAATTCAGACATCTCATCGACGGCTGGTTCGACCAGCTCAATCTGGATGAATACGACCGTGACCTGGAAAGATTCAGGGCAAAATTGTCCTCACTGGATGCCGGTGATTATAAGGATTACAAAATTATCAACGAAAGAGAAAAGTTGGTGGCCAAAATCAGACAATTGGAACTCGACGTCAACACCTATGAAAACAACATCGGTTTTATCGCCAAATCCAGTAAATCTCAAGGCTTGATCGAAGAATTGAATTCTAAAATCGAAAATACCCGCCAACGGCTGAATTTACTTCAGGAAAAACTGAAAGCTCTCGACAGCCTGATCTAAACAGCGGCTCCTCAAAGCCGATTAACGCTCTGCCGACAAAGCCTCTCCCCAGGAGAACAATTCCCCCCTTTGTTCACAGAGCGTTAATTTTTTACCCACTCTCCTATTCTTCCTCCCCGCCTCATACCTCATAACCACTCCCATCTCTTTGCTTTTACCTTTCGCCAACTTTTTACCTTCTACTTTTCACTTTTAACCTTTTAATTTATTACCTTTGCCACTTTGATAAATCAATAAAATTCAAGATACAGTGTCAACAAAGTATGTTTTCGTTACAGGTGGAGTCGCTTCTTCTCTAGGGAAAGGCATTATCGCTTCATCACTTGCTAAATTACTGCAGGCCAGGGGGTATAAAGTTGCGAACCAAAAACTGGATCCCTACATCAACATAGATCCGGGGACATTAAATCCATACGAGCATGGCGAATGTTATGTGACGGACGACGGAGCAGAAACAGACCTCGATCTCGGACATTACGAAAGATTTACCGGTTGTCCGACTTCGCAGGCCAATAATATTACTACCGGACGGATTTACCAGAATGTAATCAACAAAGAAAGACGGGGAGATTATCTGGGTAAAACCGTACAGATCGTCCCGCATATCACCGATGAGATTAAACGAAACATCAAATTATTGGGCAACAAAGGCGAATATGATGTCGTGATCACTGAAATCGGAGGTACTGTCGGAGACATCGAATCTTTGCCTTTCATTGAAGCTGTCCGGCAGTTACGATGGGAGTTGGGGGAAAAATCGGTATTGATCCACTTGACACTGGTACCCTTCTTATCGGCTTCCGGTGAATTAAAAACGAAGCCTACCCAGCATTCGGTGAAAGCCTTGCTGGAAATCGGAGTGCAACCGGATGTACTGGTATTACGTACAGAACATGAACTGAATTCCGATTTACGCCGGAAAGTAGCCCTTTTCTGTAATGTAGCACCCAAAGCGGTCATCCAGTCGATCGACGTTTCTACCATCTATGAAGTACCGATCAAGATGAGAGAAGAAAAGTTGGATGAAATCGTACTCGAACAATTGGGATTACCTTTAAACAGCGAACCGGATCTGGAATCCTGGAAAAAATTCCTATATAAATTAAAAAACTACAGCAAAGAAGTACGGATCGGTTTAGTCGGGAAATACGTCGAATTACACGACGCCTATAAATCGATTGTCGAAGCTTTCATCCATGCCGGAGCAGTCAATGACTGTAAAGTAAATATCGAATGGGTCCACAGCGAAGAACTGAATGAACAAAATGCAGCCGACTGCCTGAAAAATCTGCACGGTATTTTAGTAGCACCGGGGTTCGGACACCGGGGGATTTCGGGGAAACTGGTCGCTATCCGATATGCCCGGGAGAACAACATTCCTTTCCTCGGTATTTGTCTGGGGATGCAGATGGCTGTCATCGAATTTGCACGTAACGTGCTGCACATGGAAGGTGCCGATTCGACAGAAATGGCTGCCAAAACCCAGTATCCGGTGATCGACCTGATGGATTCACAGTTGAATGTAACCGAAAAGGGAGGCACCATGCGTCTGGGAGCCTACAAATGTGAATTAACGGAAGGTTCCAAAGCTTATGAAGCTTACGGACAAAAAGAAATACAGGAGAGACACCGCCACCGGTATGAGTTCAACAGCAAATACCGGGAGGATTTTGAAAAAGCAGGTATGATCACCACCGGTATCAACCCGGAAAGCGGATTGACCGAAATCGTCGAGATTCCTGCTCACAAATGGTTCGTCGGAGTACAGTTCCATCCGGAGTATAAAAGTACTGTAATTAAACCTCATCCGTTATTCGTATCATTTATCAAAGCTTGTTTATCATAAAGTTAAAAGAACCTATGGATAAAAACACCATCGCCGGATTAGTCATTATTTTTCTTATTCTCATCGGCTTTTCCTATCTCACGCGTCCGAGTAAGGAGCAAGTGGCCGAAATGCAGCGGAAACAGGATTCCATTGCGCGGGTAGACCGACTCAGAGCCCAGGAACTGGCAGCACAACAACAGGCACAAAAAACGCCGGACAATACGACTGCCGCCAATCCCCTGGCTACCAAAAGTGATTCTATTTTCGTACAAAACGATACGGAAAACAAAATCATCACCCTGGAAAATGATAAAATAAAATTGCACATCAGTACTCTGGGGGGACGCATCGTATATGTAGACTTAAAAGAATACCGGACACACGATTCGCTGCCTTTGGTGTTGTGGAAAAACGGAGAAACCGCTTTCGGCATGAATTTCTACGCCCGGAATCAGGAGATCAATACCGAGAAATTTTTCTTTACACCCAGTACGACAGAAACGACGCTTTATGCCCAGGGAAATGAACAGGTGCTCTCTATGCGTCTTTATGCCGACAGCAGCAGATACCTGGAATACCTTTACAAGTTAGCCCCGGACAGCTATATGACCGATTTCAGCATCATCACCCACAATATGGGGGATGTCATTGCATCCAATTCCTCGTTTCTGACGCTTTTCTGGGGAATCAATATGCCCCAGCTGGAAAAAAGTAAAGATTTTGAAAACCGTTATACCGGTGTTTACTACAAATTCAGCGAAGATGCCGTTGAAAACATGTCCCTGACCTCCGATGAAGAGGAGACGCTTCCGAACAAGGTACAATGGATAGACTTCAAACAACAATTCTTTTCCTCTATCCTGATCAGCGAACAGCCTTTGAGTGATGTGGAACTGAAATCGAACATCAGTAAAAAAGACGGATATCTGAAAGATGCTTATGCTGAAATTCCTTTAGCCTATAACGGTTCGGCCAACGAGCAATACAACATGCAGTTTTTCTTCGGTCCTAACTCCTATAAGGTATTGAAAGAATACGGAGATCATTTAGACCTTCCCGATGTCATCAATATGGGATGGAAATGGATCGCGTGGTTCAATAAATATTTCGTTATTCCTATTTTCAATTTCCTGGAAAACCACACCGCATTGAATTACGGAATTATTATTTTATTACTGACCCTGATCATCAAAATCATCCTGTTCCCGCTGACTTATAAATCGTATATGTCACAGGCACGTATGCGGGTATTGAAACCCCAGGTAGATGAGATCGCCAAGAAATATCCGGCCGACAAAGCGATGGAACGTCAACAGGCTACCATGAAGCTTTATAAGCAAGCCGGAGTAAATCCGATGGGTGGATGTTTACCGATGTTGATCCAGATGCCTATCCTGATCGCCCTGTTCTATTTCTTCCCGGGAGCGATCGAACTGAGACAGCAGAGCTTCCTGTGGGCGACGGATTTGGCTTCATACGATTCTATCGCCACCTTACCCTTTACCATTCCGTTTTACGGTAATCATGTCAGCTTATTCTGTCTGTTGATGACTGCGACCAATATCATCTATATGATTATGAATAATAAAAACCAACCGCAGAACGATCAGATGAAAGGCATGCAGACCATGATGTATATCATGCCGATCATGTTCCTGTTTATTTTCAACAGTTATTCTTCGGGATTGAGTTATTATTATTTCATCGCGACGCTGATTACCATTTTGCAAACCTGGATTATCCGGAAGTTTGTCGATGACCAGAAATTGCTGAAGCAAATCGAACTAGCTAAAAGTAAACCGGTCAAGAAATCGAAATTCCAGCAACGTTTGGAGGAAATGCAAAGAATGCAACAACAACAGCAAAAGAGAGGTAAAAAGTAATTAAAGATAAAAAGTAAAAAAAAATCCTGCAAATTCGGATGAAATCTGAAATTTGCAGGATTTTTTGTATTTTTACGAAAAACCAAAATCATTCATAAACGTAAGAAACAAGAAAAAATGATGGAAAACATGAAAATTACTATGCACGGAAATCCCCTGACTTTAGTGGGGACACCGATTAAAACCGGAGAAACGGCTCCGGTATTTTATGGAATAAACCAACAGATGCAACCGGTATCCCTGAAAGAATTTGCCGGAAAAGTTGTTGTGATTTCTTCTTTCCCTTCTATCGACACCCCGGTATGCTCGGCCCAGATGCACCATTTCAATAAGATGGCCTCCGAGTTAAGCCAGGATGTCGTTATTCTGGCTATTTCCTGCGACCTTCCTTTCGCCCTTCACCGCTACTGTGCCGCCGAAGGTATCGACCGGGTCATAACCTTGTCGGACTATAAAGAAACAGATTTCGGGAAAAAATACGGGTTCCTGATCGAAGAATTACGACTTTTAACCCGAGGCGTGGTCGTTATCGGTAAAGACAATAAAGTGAACTATGTAGAATATGTTCCGGAAGTAACCCACGAACCGAACTACGAAAAAGCACTGGAGGCGATAAAAAAAGCGCTGGCCTAAGTTTTATCGTTGAGAATTACTTTGTAATTCTCAACGATAAAACAGATTAGATTTGTTTCAATAAATTGATCATCTCGATTGCGGTGGTCATGGCATCGAAACCTTTATTACCGGCTTTCGTTCCGGCTCTTTCGACAGCCTGTTCGATCGAATCGGTCGTCAGGATACCGAAAATCACCGGCACCCCTGTCTGCAATCCGACATGGGCTACACCTTTGGTCGCTTCATTAGCAACCATATCGAAATGGGGCGTAGCTCCCCGGATCACTGCCCCCAGACAAACCACAGCATCGTATTTGCCGCTTTCTACCATCTTTTTAGCTACTAAAGGAATCTCGAATGCTCCCGGTACCCAAGCCAGATCCAGCTTATTTTCATCCCCACCGTGACGTACAAAAGCATCCTTTGCTCCTCCAACCAATTTAGCCGTGATAAACTCATTAAAACGGGCAGCTACCACTCCGATCCGTTGTCCTTCTGCTAATAATTTTCCTTCCAGTAAATTCATAACTTTTACACTTTTAATCTCTATTTTCAATTTCTATTCTTCTTTTTTCCAGTCATTTCTGACATGTAATATATGTCCCATCTTTTTATACTTGGTGTACATATAGAACTCGTTCTTTTCATTACAGGTCATCTCGATCGGTTCACGTCCGACCACTTCGAGTCCGAATCCATCCAATCCTTTTATCTTCAAAGGATTATTTGTCATAAGAATCATTTTTTTCACTCCCAGGTCGGCCAAAATTTCCGCACCGGTACCGTATTCTCTTAAATCAGCCTTAAATCCCAGTGCCAGATTCGCCTCGACCGTATCCATTCCCCCGTCCTGCAGATGATAGGCTTTCAACTTATTGATCAGTCCGATGCCCCGGCCTTCCTGACGCATATACAGCAATACACCCCGGCCTTTTTTCTCAATCCGGCGCAAAGCTTCCGCCAGCTGCTCGCCACAGTCACAACGCAAGGAACCGAAAGCATCCCCGGTGAGACATTCGGAATGTACCCGGCACAATACCGGTTCGCCGTCAGCGATGTCCCCTTTTACAAGGGCAATGTGATGTTCTCCATTGATTTTGTTGACATAACCATAAGCCTTGAAAATTCCGTATTTAGTAGGCATTTCAGCCTCAGTCACTCTTTCCACCAGGATCTCTGTCCGACGACGGTAAGTGATCAGGTCGGCCACAGTAATCATCTTCAAACCATGCCGTACGGCAAATTCTTTCAATTCGGGTGTCCTCATCATGGTACCGTCTTCCCGCATAATTTCACAACACAAGCCGCATTCTTTGAGCCGGGCAATACGCATCAGGTCGACGGTGGCTTCGGTATGTCCCATACGTTCGAGTACCCCGCCAGCTTTCGCCTCCAAAGGAAACATATGTCCCGGACGCCGGAAATCGGACGGTTTGGCATCGTCCTTTACACTCTTCATGGCCGTCATAGAGCGTTCCAATGCCGAAATACCGGTTGTCGTATCCACATGGTCGATCGAAACGGTAAATGCCGTACAGTGATTGTCGGTATTGTTGGCCACCATCTGTTCCAACCCTAATTTTGTCGTCAAAGCTTTGCTCATCGGCATACAAATCAATCCCTTGGCATACGAAGCCATAAAATTGACATTTTCAAGTGTAGCATGTTCAGCTGCACAAATCAGATCGCCCTCATTTTCACGATCCGGATCGTCCACGGCAATAATCATTTTACCGGCCCTCAGATCAGCAACAGCTTCCTCGATCGTACTAAATTTAAATCCTTCCATATTCTTATTTTTTTATCCTATCTATAATCAAAATCATTCTAACCGGCTTAAAAGCCATTGGCCACCAGGAAATCCAAGGTCAGTCCCCCCTTCGGTTTTCCTTGTCCCATCAGTTTCTCTACATATTTGACAATCATATCGTTTTCTAAATTCACCACATCTCCTATCTCCTTTTTCACCAGCGTCGTCTCTTCCTGAGTATGCGGAATGACGGACACTTTGAAAACCTGCTCGTCGGCATAAGCGATCGTCAGGCTCACCCCATCGATAGCCACAGAGCCCTTTTCTACAATATAACGAAGGATTTCGGGAGCAGCCCCCACCGTGAGCCAAATGGCATTTTCATCCTGTTGTTTGCTCACGATCTTTCCGGTACCGTCTACATGCCCGGCTACCAAATGACCACCCAAACGGCTGTTCAGACACAAGGCCCGCTCGAGATTCACAGGATCACCCGGCTTCAATAAGCCCAAATTACTCCGATTCATGGTTTCAGGCATCACATCGGCAGAAAACCCGTCATTCCCTTTACCAACAACAGTCAAACACACCCCGTTCGTGGCTATGCTATCCCCAATCCGCGTGTCCGCCAATACTTTCCGGGCCTCCACCTCAAGGACGACACTCTTGCTGCCTCGTTTCACCGATTTGATCTTTCCGATTTCTTCTATTATTCCTGTAAACATAGTTTGAGTTGATGAGTTGTTGAGTTATTGAGTTATTGAGTTACTGAGTTACTGAGTTACTGAGTTGTTGAGTTACTGAGTTGTTGAGTTACTGGGTGATGAGTTACTGGGTTGGGGAAAACCTTTTATAAGGAAATCCTCGCCTACTTTTTCAATCGAAACGGATTGTAAAGCGATGGCCTCTTTCATCCAGGCGATACCTTTTCCTTCGACAGGTGTTTTGGCATCTTTACCTCCGATCAGTTTGGGGGCGATGAAAGCATAAACCTCATCTACCAGTCCTTGTCGCAAGAAAGCTTCGTTCAATTCACCGCCTCCTTCCAGCAAGACCGAATCGATACCGGCCTGGCCCAGTTTAGTTGTCAATGCCTGTAAATCGACCCGGTTGTCACAGCCGGGACATAAAATTGTTTCCACGCCTTTCTGTTGCAATTGTACTAATTTTCCGGCATCAGCCCGAGAGGTATGAGCGACTAATGTGCGATAGCGATCGGCAGTACGCACCAATTGACTATCGGTAGCAATTGCAGCTGTACTGTCGACAATAATCCGGACAGGTTGCCTGACCTCGCCTTTCAAACGGCAATTCAACAGTGGATCGTCGGCTTTCACCGTACCGCTACCAACCATAATTCCCATCAGCACCGAACGCATTTCTTGCACTTTCTTCCGGGATTCCTCCCCGGTCACCCAGTGTGAATCACCGGTATAAGCTGCAATTTTCCCATCCAGGGTCATGGCTGTTTTCATCACGATCCAAGGACGACGGGTAGTAATATATTTCAGAAACACCCGGTTTTGTTCCCGGAGCTTTTCTTCTTCCACTCCAGTCTCGACGACGATTCCGGCTTTCCTCAACATTTCGATTCCTTTACCGGCTACCAAGGGATTCGGATCCAATAGCCCGACGACAACACGGGCAATCCTGTTTTCAATAACAGCCTCGGTACAAGGAGGTGTTTTGCCGTAGTGACAACAGGGTTCCAGGGTCACATAGAGCGTAGCCCCTGCCGGATCTTCGGTACACTGCTTAAAAGCATTCCGTTCAGCATGCAGGCCGCCATAACGTTCGTGCCAACCTTCACCGATTATCCGGCCGTCTTTGACGATCACCGCTCCCACCAGCGGATTGGGATTCACCCATCCCCGGCCTCTGTCTGCCAATATCCTGGCACGATTCATATATTCCCGATCCTTTGTTTCCATATAAAAAAAGCCCTGAATGACTTCAGGGCATATATACGAATCATAACAGTAACGACACACGACTGTCCTGCCTCTTCTTTCATCCGGACTATCACCGTCGGTACCGGAATTACACCGGCTCAGTCCCCAAAGGGAGTCGCGGACTATCACCGCCGGTAGGGATTTACACCCTGCCCTGAAGAAACATTTCAAATACGGAAGCAAATGTAATATATTATTCCCAAAAAACAAAGGCTGCATTTCATTTATTGGTATTGAATATAGGAGAAAAATTAAAAAAAAACGATATTTGTTCCTCCAAAAGCAGATTTTTATGGTTAGTGATGAGTGTACATTATTAAAGCAATTTAAATCAGGTGAACGAGAGGCATTTGACCGATTGTTTAAAATGTATGCTCCGCAATTGGGATATTTTTGTCTTAGATTGGTTCGTCAGGAGGATGCAGAAGAGATTGTACAGGAGACATTCATAAAATTGTGGGAAACCCGGGATAAAATCAAGGTAGAGTTGAATTTTAATACTTATATCACGACTATAGCTAAAAATCTGATTTACGATATGTTTCGTAAAAAATTGGTGGAACAGCGTTATTATCAAAAATTTCAATCGTTGATTCAGGAACAATTGGCGGTTGAAAACGAACTTTTCAGAAAGAATCTTCAGGAAGTAATGTTCGATAGTATAAATAAACTTTCGGAACAACAACGGGAAGTAATGATGCTGAAATGTAAAGGTTTCAATAATGACGAAATCGCCGAATTGTTGGGGATATCGAAACGTACGGTAGAAGCTCACCTCAATAAAGCTTACAAAAAGTTAAGACAAGATCTCGGTGAAGTGAGGTATTACTCTTTTTTACTTTTCTTTTAAATTAATAATTTTTCACCGTAGGCTACGTGTGTTTGTGGAGTTGTTCGTATAAATAACAAAACAAACCACAAATGACACTAAAAGAAGTTATAAAAGTATGAATGTATTATTAGTTGATTATCAGTATTATACACTCTAAACGGTAGAAAAGTGACCGTATGGATTCTGATTAGATACGAAAAGGTGAAGATTTAACGTATTTAACTTTCGATCACATCAGGAATCACGAAATAAGGGTTGGGAGGGGCGCTTTTAACCGACCCCATAATGTGGTGAATGGAAGTTATAGGACGAAATCCATAAAGGGGTACGGTTGAAACGACTCCCTTGAACGTAGGGTGTGATTACATGTCATACCCTTTTGTTCTAAAAAACATTTTTTGTGTAGTTTACGATGCAACATTTTGCTGTTTTTTTACTTGATAAACGCAGTTTTGTGTCAGGCTCAAACTCTCGTTTCCTGTCAAGTGATGTTGTGACAGAGTTCCGAGGTAGAGGTGACGAGATACGCATCTGGCCTCTCACCTTTGACGAGTACTTTAATGGTATTGGTGGCGATATACGCAAAGCTTGGTTGGATTACTATACTTTTGGAGGACTGCCACAAGTGGCTTTGCTTGAAACGGAAGAAAAGAAAACAGACTATTTGCGTGGTTTGTATGAGACGACCTATCTGCGTGACGTAATTGAGCGCAACCATCTGCGTAATCCTGAAGGAATGAAGGAATTGGTGCGTGTGCTTGCCTCGGGCATTGGTTCGTCA
>NZ_CFKYFN010000090.1:0-153948 GCF_985060555.1 Odoribacter sp.
CATTGGAGCGGGACGGGGGGTCGGGTTGGGGTTTCCGAACGCCCGACGGGTGGTGTCTGACGACCGCGGTGAGGAGTTCCGCCGGTCAGTGAAGGAAAGCCTTACCGGACCGGTCCTGGCGAACCGGTCTGACGGCACAAAACCCGGAATCGGAATAGAAAGAAAAAATTATACCTAGAATTATTCTGGTACTTGTTTGTCTCCCGTGACCCGGTCGCTTCCGCCGGTCAGTGAAGGAATCTTTACGGTAAATGCTCCCTTTCAGCAAAAGATTTACTCGATGATATGCATTCCCGTCAGTTCGGAAAAATGACGCAAGAGGATAACTTTTATTTCAGATAAATCGACCGGATGTCCTAATTCCTTTTCCATGGAAGTCACTCCTTTGTCGACAAATCCGCAAGGATGGATATAATTGAAATAATTCAGATCGGTATTCACATTTAAGGCAAAACCGTGCATCGTGACATATCTGGAACATTTCACACCGATGGCACAAATTTTACGGGCCCGGGGGGTATCCGGTTCGAGCCATACTCCGGTTGCTCCCGCCAAACGGAAGCCCTGAATACCGAAAGAGGCGATCGTGCGGATCACAACCTCTTCCAGCCGGTCTACATAATCTTTTACCCCTAACCCGAAACTCTCCAGATCGATCACCGGATAAACCACCAGTTGCCCAGGACCGTGAAAAGTAATATCTCCTCCCCGGTCGACTTTTATAAATTCGGCATGCTTAGCCCGAAGCTGTATCGCGCTGATCAGCATATTCGCTTCATTACCGCTTTTTCCCAAAGTATAAACAGGGTCGTGTTCTACAAAAAGCAAGTGGTTTTCGGGAATTTTATTCCCTGCCTTCTCCGCTTTCACTTTCTCCAGCAGCCGTTCCTGCAATTCCCAGACTTCCCGGTATCCTTTTTGTCCCAAATCTGCAAATACCGTCTTTTTCTTCTCTTCCATACCCTTGCCGGTTTTCACTTTTTGATATGTCTTTCCGCATGATAACTGGATCTGACCAACGGGCCGCTTTCTACAAAGGTAAATCCTTTCCTGAGCCCGATCTCTTTATACTCTTCAAACACTTCGGGCCGGATGTATTCTTTAACTTCGGTATTTTTAGCCGTAGGTTGCAGATATTGTCCGATCGTCATGACCTGACATCCAACATTTCTCAAATCATCCATGGTCTCGAGAATCTCTTCCCTGGTTTCACCTAACCCCAGCATAATTCCCGATTTAGCCACACACTGACTAGCAGCGATTTGTCCGATCACTTTCAAAGAAACTTCATAAGTTGCCCTACTCCGGACACTATCGGACAAACGTCTCACCGTCTCCAGATTATGCGATATCACTTCAGGTCCGGCATCGATAACCTGCTGTACCAAATCCGTCCGTCCCTGGAAATCAGGAATCAATACCTCCATCGTCGTATCCGGATTTTCTTTCCGGATAGCCCGGATCACCTTTACCCAATGCGAAGCACCCAAATCCTCCACATCGTCCCGATCGACCGAAGTGATCACTGCGTGCTTCAAACCGAGTAACCGAATCGACCGGGCTACATGTTCAGGTTCCTGAGGATCCAAAGGAGCAGGATGCCCTGTCGTCACATTACAAAACTTACAGGCCCGGGTACATATATTCCCCCCGATCATAAAAGTAGCCGTTCCGCACCCCCAGCACTCTCCCTGGTTAGGACACCTCCCGCTTGTACAAATCGTATTCAGATGATGCCCCCGGATCGTGTTCTGTACATCGACAGAAAGCTGTCCCATCGGCAATTTGATCTTCAACCATTCCGGTTTTCTTCTGGTATTTTCCATTTCTAAAGTAAATCGTATTCGATTGCAAAAATAAAAAAGAAAAACGTAAAAGCCGGGAGATACATAAAAAAAGAGCGCATATCCTTATGCGCTCTTCGCTAACTAACCCTTAAAACTGTGAATTAAAAATGTGGTTATTCCCGTTTAATACCACTTAGTTGTTGTCCATGATGGAATATTTTGTTGTTGTTTTCATTTATAAGATGCAACAACTAGAGATTGGTTGCGTCGGAAATATTATTTTTTTTCAAAAATATTATCGACAGCTAAAAAAGAAAGGCAGTTATATACATATTTACCGGGACGTGACTTCCTGTTATACCCGGGTGAAAGATGTCCCGGTGACACCCCTCAAACCGGTATCCGTTACCTATGGGTATTTGAGTGTATTCAATAACTTGAAATGGGAACCTGTCGCTTATGCCGGACCTCGGGAAGGACGGTTCCTTTTTTAAGATGTCGGGTATAGAGTGTTTATTACGTAACGATGGCAATAGTGTATATCCTGGCCATCGGTATGAATTGAATTATCATGACGGCTCGGGATGGTGTTGCCACCGATCTGGCTCCCTTACGCTTTACAGATCGGGTAGCGATGAAATCCTCTGCCTTGCCTGCAGTTGAATTGATTCCTGAGTGGGATAAGGCGATAGAGTCGGGGCATAGCGGTGTCCGTTTAATTGAAATGCCTCTTCAGGCGAATATTTTCAGTTTGTATGTAGAGAGCGTAATTAAGTCGGGTAAATTGCTTTATCAGAAGCGAGCCTTTATGCGCCGTCGTCTGATAGTAGCCTGTCGTTGCTGTGGAGAGACTGATGTGTTTGTGAAACATTACCCCCGTCCCTTTGTTTCCTACTACCAGGCATTATGACGATGGGACGGTTGTATCATTTTATGGGTGCAGGGTGATCAGAGGGGAGATTGTCGCTATGATTCCTGTGGTAATCAATCCGATATAGATCGTGAGGCGGGTATGGGCGATCTCTTTCGGGTGTTCGATCAGATAACGGTTGTGTTCGTCGTATTTCAATAATCCGGCGATTTTCTTTTGGCGAAGGGTATAGCGTAGTAAATAATAGAAGATCAGCGCACCACTCAGCCCGACGAACATACCTGCCAATAAGTCGCCCGGGTAATGTACACCTAAATAGATGCGGGTATAACAATTCAGGACGGCCCAACATAGAATGAAAATACTTAACCAACGTTGTCTGAAGAAAAAAAGCAGGAAGAAGGCTAACCCGAAGGAATTGGAGGCATGACAGGAAGGGAACCCATAACTGCCTCCCCGTTTCCCGTTTACGATATGAACAAATTCGGATAAAGGATTGTTGAGATTCGAAGGACGCAAACGCTCGACTGCGGGACGTATCCAGGTGGCACATAGCTGATCGGCATAGGTGATGGTTAAAGCAATGGCGACGGCCGTGAGTAAAGTCACATATACATTAAAATTTTTGCAGAGTATATAGAGAATCGTAGCGTACATCGGGATCCAGATAAATCTTCCGGTAAAAAGCCACATAAAACTATCCCAATAGGGAGAATGTAAGCCGTTCAGTGTTAACAACAGCTGTTGGTCTAATTGCTGTAAAGTTTCAAGCATAAGATTTGTTTTTTCATGTAAACGTACCCCGGAATATATAGTTCACTGAAAAAAGGAACGTTTAAATTGGTTGAAAGAATAGCTATCTCCGGCGTAAAGGTATTATTTTTCCCGAAATTTAAAGTAATAATTTTCAAAAGATTACGACTTTGACCTGCTCTCCTTATAGAAGTCGTTGAAAACCAAGTAAAAATGTTCGTTTTTGAGTTTATCAAAGTGTGTAAACTTTATGTGTTCGGTGCAGAAGATTTCATAAATAACTTACAAACTGAAAGCTTCTAAACGAAGAGTACCGTTCAACGGTTACAAAAGTTGTTGTAATTCAAGGAGATCAGAAATTGGGGTTGACTGTTTTAACTGGGAACAGTGGTTTTCCGGCCTAATCCCTGGGAATCGTGAACCAGAAAGTCGATCCTTTCTCCGGTTCCGATTCTACTCCGATTTTTCCGTTGAATTTGTCGATGATAGTAGAACAGATCGATAGGCCTAATCCTGTTCCCTGGATGAAATTGTTTAATTTGACAAAGCGACGGAAGACACTGGCTTGTTGATCTTTCGGAATACCGATTCCGGTATCTTCTACATAAAAGTAAATATCTTTTTCCCGGAGTCGGTAGCCGAAAAAAATGTGGCCTTGTCGGGTGAATTTCAACGCATTGTTCAGGAAATTAGAAATCACCTGATTGAGGCGTATACGGTCGATTTTGATTGCATACTCTTCAGCCTGTTCTGGTATGAATTTAATTTCGATACCGGTTTTGGCTTTTAGTTGAAAGACGGATTCGATTTCCTGAAAAAATTGATTCAGTTCCACTGTGTTTTCCGTAAAATCCATCACACCGGCTTCAATCTTGGAGATGTCCAAAATGTCGTTGATCAGTTGCAGCAAAAGGTCGTTGTTGACAGAGATAATCCGGGTATACTCGGCCTTATCTTCTTCGCTGAAGTCCATTTCGCTGGCCAGTAGATTTGAAAAACCGACAATGGCATTGAGCGGAGTTCTGATTTCGTGACTCATATTGGCAATAAAAGCGGATTTCAACCGATCCGATTCTTCTGCTTTGGCTTTTGCCTGAATCAAATTCGCTTCGATCTTTTTCAGATTATCGATATCTGCACTCAGAAAGACCAGTTCGACTTGTTCGCCGGAAGCATGAGGATCACGAAGAGAGGCATGATATTTATACCAATGCCATTCGTTGTTCTGGCGGATGCGGACATGTCTGCCGAAAGTATGGGCTTGCCCCTGAGCAGCTTCGTCAATAAATTGTAATAATGCTGTCCGGTCTTCCGGATGCATATATCGGTAAGTATCGATCACTTGTGTGATATCCCGGGTGGTTTCTCCTAAATTGATAAACCACTGATCGGTAGCAAATCCCTGGCGAGTAGATACGTTCCATTGAGCTACTCCGATATGGGCCTGGATCGAAGCAAAACTGAAAAGTGATTCGAGTTCCGCTACCCGTCGTTTGGATTGGGTATTTCGTTTTTCACTGCGGAAATGTTCGATGCCTATACATAAAATTTGGGCCAGGGTTTGCAAATAGATTTTATCTTGCTGGCTGCAAGGGCGGACTTGCCGGACGTAGTCGACCCCGACATATCCCCACAATTGGTTGTTCACATGAAGGGGGGCGACGAACATAGAGATAATTCCTTGCTCCAGCAGGAGGTGGCGCTCTTTTTCAAATTTGATTTTTTGTGTCACGCGCAGGTCTTCGGTGATCAATAGCTTATCTTCCTGCATCTGACTATACAACCACGGAATATCCTCGTTGGGAATATGCTGAAGATATTCGATTTGAGGGGGGACCGTATCGGCACAAATTTCATATGTATTCTTGCTGGTATTGTGTTGCATATCGAACTCGAAAATATAAGCCCGGTCTGCTTCCAGTTCTTTCAACATCCTTTGCAGAATTTTTTCCACGGACTCCTTTTCATTTTTAGCTTCCAGGAAAACCCGTAAGGCTGCGGATAAATGTTCCTGGTTATTCATGGAAGTATCGATTTCACTTTGTGTTTTGTCCAATTTTTTCCGATAAAAAACAAATCGTAATGAAGTGAAAATGACCAGATAAATGAGAATACCACCCCCCAGGCTACCACCGCACAACAACAGGAGTGTCCGGTGTTTAGTCCAAAAGGTCGGAGGCCGATTATAGAAATAGAGCCGGGAGGTGTTACAATTGCCGATGTTTAAATGATTGGCTTCCAATAGAGTTTCATTGATATGTACACCGAGGGATTGAGTATTGCTCTGGAGGGGAATAGCTTTAGCCGGTACTCCGCCGAGAACCCGGAGGGCCAGCTCCGACAATAAAACCCCGTAATCGAAACTTTCAGCATAATATCCTCCGATATAATCGATATTGTTATTCCCCCAATCCGTGACAGAGAATACGGGAGTCGGAGCCAATTGGCAAATATTATGGTGTACTTTTTCATGATCGTATAAGTACCCCTCTGCATCCTGCATCCAGCCAGTCAGTAATATACCGGTATTCGGCGAAAGATGCTGCAAACGTTCATATAGCGTGTTGGTCGAAAGGAAACGGCCGTCCAGAAAAGTGAATTTCAGATCGGAAGGATATTCCTGAAGGTATTTTTTTACCAGAAGGGTAGAATAAATCCCGAAAAACTGGCAATCTCCGATAACGGCGATTTCTTGTAAATCAGGACGTAAAGCCTGCATGAGCTGTATGTTTTGCGGGATGTATATATCTTCGGTAATTCCGGTGGCATTATAAGATCGGCATAAATCTTGGGTAAGCTGAAAGTTATGGGCAGACAATCGGGTAGGGTGAAGGTATTCACTCAGGTCTAAACTATATTTTTTTACTCCGACTAGTAGAACATCTACATTTTTCCAGGAGTCCTGACGTGTATACCGATAGGCCATCCAGGCGGCATCCGCGATGAGGATAACCATTTTGGGGGGATGTAACCGATGATTGTTCAAAATGAAACGGGTACTTTGAATCCAGATTTCCGGTGAAGCAAACAAATCGGTATTTAAATATTCGCTATATACCGGGTAGGGGCAATCGTTTTTTTTTAATTCTTGACGGAATGAGGCCTCGAGCGTTTTTGCCCAGCTTGAATTACTATTGTATGAACTGATTAATAAAATATAATCTTCCCTTTCTCCTTTTACTTGAGTAGGTAAAATTATACCTGTAATTACAATCAGAATAACCAATAGGCTTTGCATGCCGTTCGTGTGTTTTTCCTCACAAAGATAGGTTTTTATTTCGAGTCTGATTATGATTTCCCGGAACTTTACATTATAAATCAACTAAGAAATCGATACCTTATAGAAAACTGTTCCGACCGGGTAACCCAGGTATCCGTCTGCCGATAGGATGACTTGTTCTGATGACACAAAAACCGAACTCGGAATAGAAAGAAAAAAATATACCTGCCTTTTACTGGAACAATAGAGAGAAAAATAAGTGGTTGATTATTCGTATGATATGATAATGGTGAATATTTTATTTCAAAAATAATCGAAAAATGGTAACCTCGGGTTGGTTTTGCCCGTAGAAGAGGGTGTAAATGATGATTGAATTTATGATTTTATTTTAGCTGTTATTTAGATTAAGATTATTTAGCACACACCACGAGGGAGAGGAAGCTTATCAACAAGCTGATTTTCGGAAAAGTTCTTTATATTTTGGAAAGTGATCTACGGGAATAATACACCACGCACATATACACCACACAGACGCACGCACATATAATAACATCTTTTCATTAATCCCACTATTTTCCGATATAAAGAATCTACGAAAATGTCTCCCTTTTTTTATTTTATTTACCTTTTACTTAAAACCTTTTATTTCCTGTTTGTTGTTTTTTCCTTAACTTTGCAAGTTATTTGTAAGGATTGAAAAAATGAAAGAATTTCAGGAAGAAGAGGGACAGATTGTCATTTACGGTGCACGTGAGCATAATCTGAAAAATATAGATTTGACTATTCCGCGGAATAGTCTGACTGTCATTACCGGATTGAGCGGGAGTGGGAAATCGTCTCTGGCTTTCGATACGATATATGCAGAAGGACAGCGTAGGTATATGGAGACTTTTTCGGCCTATGCCCGTCAGTTTCTGGGAGGGATGGAACGTCCGGACGTCGATAAAATTACAGGATTGAGTCCGGTTATTTCTATCGAACAAAAAACGACTAATAAGAATCCCCGTTCGACAGTAGGTACGACGACCGAAGTTTATGACTTTTTGCGTTTGCTTTTCGCACGTGCCGGCGAGGCTTATTCTTATGTTACAGAGAGCCGGATGGTGAAATATACGGATGAGAAGATCATCGAATTGATTCAGAAAGATTTCGCTGGAAAAAAGATTCTGCTTTTAGCACCGGTAGTGAAAGGACGGAAAGGAAATTACAAAGAGCTTTTCGAAAATTTACGGAAGAAAGGATTCATTTCGGCACGGGTAGACGGGGAGATCCGTGAAATCGGACTCGGTATGAGTGTGGATCGGTATAAAATCCATGATATCGAGATTGTGATCGATAAGATGATTGTCGACCATATCGATTTGAAACGCCTGAAAAGCTCGGTGGCTACTGCCATGAAAAACGGTAAAGGGGTGATGATGGTTAAACCGTTGGATCGTGGGGATATTAAATACTATAGCCGGCATCTGATGTGTCCGGATACCGGGATTTCTTACCGGGATCCTGCTCCTCATTCTTTCTCTTTTAATTCCCCTCACGGAGCTTGTCCCAAATGTAAAGGGTTGGGGTATGTGAATGCGGCCGATATCGATAAGATCATTCCTAATAATGCGCTTTCGATTTATGAAGGAGGGATCGAACCGCTGGGAAAATATAAAAATAGCATTCTTTTTTGGCAAATAGAGACGGTGTTGAAAAAACATGGCTATGAATTGCATACTCCGATCCGGGAGCTTTCGGAAGAGGCTTTGACGGATATCCTGTATGGTTATCCCGGACAAATCCGGTTAGAGAATACAGCTTTGGGTGTCTCTTCCAATTCGCTTTATAATTTCGAAGGTATTATCAAGTATGTCACTATGCAGGAGGAGAATAGCACTTCGAAAAAAGCGAATAAATGGGCCGAACAGTTTATTTCGGTTGTAAAATGTGACGTATGTAACGGGCAGCGCCTGAATCAGGAAGCTTTGAATTTCCGGATTGCCGGTAAAAATATTGCTGAACTGGCTTCTATGGAACTGAGCGATTTGTATGAATGGGTATGTACCACCGAAGCACAGCTCGAAGACAAACAACGGCAGATTGCCGGAGAGATATTTAAAGAAATCCGTACCCGGTTGAAGTTCCTTTTGGATGTGGGCTTGGAATACTTGTCTTTGAATCGTCAATCTATGACTTTGTCCGGCGGGGAATCGCAGCGGATACGTTTGGCTACTCAAATCGGTTCACAGTTGGTAAATGTGTTGTATATTCTGGATGAACCGAGTATCGGCTTGCACCAAAAAGACAACCGGCGGCTGATCCATTCCCTGCAACAATTGAGGGATAATGGAAATTCGGTGATCGTAGTGGAACATGACCGGGAGATGATGGAAAGTGCGGATTATATTGTCGATATGGGCCCAAAAGCCGGTAGGAAAGGGGGAGAAGTTACCGCTATCGGTACGATCGACGATATTAAAAAGAGCGATAGTCTGACAGCTCAATATCTGAATGGTACCAAAAAAATACAGATACCCGAAAAAAGAAGGGAAGGAAACGGAAAATTCCTGACCTTGAAAGGATGTACGGGGAATAACCTGAAAAAAGTAGATGTAAGCATTCCTTTAGGGATGTTGGTATGTGTGACGGGAGTCAGTGGAAGTGGCAAGTCGTCGTTGATCAACGGGACTTTGCATCCGATCCTGACCGAAAAGTTCTATCGCGCGATTACCTCGCCTCTTCCTTATAAAGCTATCGGGGGAATCGAACATATCGATAAAGTAGTGGTGGTGGATCAAAGTCCTTTGGGCCGTACCCCCCGTTCGAATCCGGCGACCTATACCGGTATCTTTACCGATATACGTAAGATTTTCGAGAAGTTGCCGGAAGCTCAGATTCGCGGATATGGAGCCGGACGTTTTTCATTCAATATTCCCGGCGGACGTTGTGAAGAGTGTAAGGGAGCCGGAGTGAAGACGATAGAGATGAATTTCCTGCCGGATGTGTATGTGCATTGTGAAGCTTGCGATGGAAAGAGATATAATAAAGAGACCCTGGAAGTGAGGTATCGCGGAAAATCGATCGGCGATGTGCTGAATATGACGATCAATCAGGCAGTCGAGTTTTTCGAAAATGTCTCTTTCTTGCAACAAAAGCTGAAGGTGCTTCAGGATGTGGGATTAGGCTATGTGAAACTGGGCCAGCAATGTACGACTTTGAGCGGTGGAGAATCACAACGAATCAAGTTGGCGGCTGAACTGGCAAAGAAAGATACCGGAAAGACACTTTATATTCTCGACGAACCGACTACGGGATTGCATTTCGAGGATATCAATATACTGTTGGAGGTTATACAGAAACTGGTGAATAAAGGAAATTCTGTCATCGTTATCGAGCATAACCTCGATGTTATTAAAGTGGCCGATTATCTGATCGACATGGGACCTGGAGGGGGGAAAGAAGGAGGAAAGATCGTGGCTACAGGTACACCCGAAGAGGTAGCTGAATGCAAAAAATCGGAGACCGGTAAATTTCTGCGGGAAGAGTTGAAAAAGGTAAAAGGCTAAAGGCTATAAGCTAAAGGCTAAAAGCTAAAGGCTATAAGCATATATTTCGAACTGCCTATAGCTTTTAGCTTATAGCCTTTAGCTTTTAGCTTATAGCCTATAGCTTTTAGCTTATAGCCTTTTACTTTTTAAATGATTCCCAGTACGTTCAGGAGGATCAGGAATATACAGATAGGGGCTATATATTTGAGAATAAAAGTATAGAGCCGGAAGAAGCGGGTTTTCAAACTGCCGTTGTTGCTGATTTCACTGTAGAGGAGGCTTTTATCCAGGTACCATCCGGCGAAGATACAAATCAGAATACCTCCCAAAGGAAGTAATATATTCGAACACAGATAATCAC
The DNA here is from genome assembly GCF_985060555.1 of Odoribacter sp. Taxonomy (NCBI): domain Bacteria; kingdom Pseudomonadati; phylum Bacteroidota; class Bacteroidia; order Bacteroidales; family Odoribacteraceae; genus Odoribacter; species Odoribacter sp. The sequence continues at coordinate 10,523 of NZ_CFKYFN010000090.1, forward strand.
AGGCATCGAAAAGGCTCATTCCGAAAATTTGTACATGGCGGAGGGGTCCGAATGAGAGAGTATTGAAACTACCGATACAAGTGATGACCAGCGTGGCGATTACCGTAGCCCAGGGGCGTTTCAGTTTCTTTTCTTCAACAAGATAGGCTACCGGCACTTCCAGTAAAGATATGGCGGAAGTCAGGGCGGCGAAAGTGAGCAGGATGAAAAAAAGGATCGCCCAAATTTCACCTGCAGGCAGTCCCTGAAATACTTTAGGGAGAGTCAGGAAAACCAATCCCGGACCGGCTTGTGGATCGATATGAAAAGAAAATACGGCCGGCAGAATAGCGATACCCGCTAAAATGGCAACCAGGGTATCGGTGATAATTACTTTCAGGGAGATACCGGTCAGATTGTCGTTTTTAGGAATATAAGAAGCATAAGTCAGCAGAATACCCATCCCCACAGAAAGTGAGAAAAAAGCCTGACCTAAAGCGGATAAAATACTATCGGCGGTGAGCTCGGACAGTTTGGGAAAGAATAAGAATCTCAAGCCTTCTGCCGAACCGCTTAAAGTCATAGAATTAATACTCAACGCAATAATGATGATAAACAGTAGGGGCATCATCAGTTTGGAATACCTTTCTATCCCTTTTTGCACCCCTCCCATGATAATCGCTCCGGTAAGGAACATAAAACCGATATGCCAAAGAAGTGCTTTGTAAGGATGGGAAATGAAATTGGTGAAAATGGAATTTATATCTTCTGCACTTTGCCCGTGAAAGGAGTTACTTATCGACAACCACACATATTCGAGCGTCCAGCCGGAAACCGTTCCATAAAACGAAAGGATCAGAGTGGCTGCAATAATCGAGAGGAGACCGAACAAAAACCACTTCGTGCCCGGTGCCAATACGCGGAAAGTACCGAGTGCATTTTGTTGGGAACGACGTCCTAAAGAAAATTCGGCCAACATCACCGGTAAGCCTATGGCTATGGTAAAGAATATATAGACGAGTAAAAAAGCTCCTCCGCCGTTTGTACCTGCCACATAGGGAAATTTCCAGATATTTCCTAAACCGACTGCCGAACCTGCTAAAGCTGCTATAGCCCCGAATTTGGATTTAAAACCGATTCTATGGTTTGAATGGTGCATATCAGATCTATTTTTGACTGTAAAAATAAAACAATTCTTGTTCCCAGTTAACTTTGCAATAAAGTTTAACAGATTGAATAATAATGTTTTTGAATTCAATTTGATTTACTTTCAATTTGAAATTGAATTTTCTTATCATGTAACGATTCTGAAGTAGAAAAGTTGATGCGAGCTACTTTTCCGGTTAATAGTTGCAATGGTTGCAAAAGTTTCAGAAATTAAGCCTAACCGTTGTAACCTTGGTCGTTCTTTCAACTTTTGTAAAAACGCAAAGGCCTGAGTTCAGTGTCATTTAGAACTCAGGCCTCGGCTTTGGGGCGTTTCGTATTTATTGTACCGTTTTGAAAAGTATCGGTTTACGGGTCCGGTCGGTCCATTCCGTTATCAAAGAACGGAAAGCCGGATATTCGGCCGGCGTTATGAGTTGCTTTTTGATTTGAAGGGCTAGCTCGATGTGGAGACTAGAACCTTCGGAAGTCAGCGTTATTTTGAAACTACCGATAGGGTTATCGATTTTCTTTTCTTGAATCGGTGTACAAAGAGTCAGATTTTCAGGAAGCTGGATATCATAAGAATAATTTTCGTCTACCGAAGCCGGTAAATATAAATTCTTTGACCGGGAAGTGTTGTAATAGGCATAGGATTTTCCCGTTATTCCTTTATAACAGACAGGAAGATAAAAAAAGTAATAATTTTCTTCCTGCTTCAATCCCGCTTTTCCTTTACCGGAAATAGTCGTCGTTTTTTCACCCGGAGTGACAGTATATTCCCGAATACCGGGTAGTAAGGTACCGGCGTAGTTGGAAGTATAGGGAATCAATAGATTATTGAGGGTAGCTTTGATGTCTATATCGGCTTCTTGTTGGGGAGTGATGACGATCGAAGCCTGATAACCGATCGAAGCGATAGGGGGATCAGGAAGCAATTTCTTCCCTTCGGCTAAATCGACAAGGAAAGTGCAGTCTGTTGCAGCCGGATCGGCATTTTGGACGCTCAACCGATAAGGTCGTCCGTCAGCCTCGGCTAATATGACAAATTCCCGGATTGCATTCAGACCGCAGTTGTCTGTTTCCGAAGGGATGGAATAAGCGGCTGCAGGTACTGCCTTTATTCCGGCAACCCGTAATAAGTTGGTCATCAAATTAACCTTTTCTATACCAGTTCCATAAGCTGTCCGGATCACTTCGGCCGAAGGACGGAATCGGAAACCGGTTTCAGAGAGGGAGAGCGGACAATCGCTCAGCTCCGTTTGAATATATTGTTGGATACGGGTTATTTTTTCTGAATTCGACTGACATCCCTCGGTTATGAGTTGTACTAACTCCTGTATCTGTGGGGTGGGAGCCGGATCGAATTGCCGGTAAAGGTTTTGTAAAGCCTGTGCAGCTGTGGGATAAGTGGTAAACAGAATTCCGGCCAGATCACCGTTCTGTAAACCGGTACCCTGTTCTCTCGATCGGGCCGGTAGATTGCGGAATGTCCATTTCAGTTGCTGCCTGTCTTGTCGTTGCGATTTTTGGGGTTGCGCTTTTAGCTGAAGAAGGGCATAATGCGGAATAACGGAGGCCGGTAAATTGAAGGTCAGGCTGTATTCCTTTATCGGTGAACTTTCTTCTAATGGTTTGCATACATCGATTGCCGGGAGATACCCTGCCTTGGAAATAACCGAATAATCCAGATAGATCGTAGCTCCTAATTCAAGTCCTGTATGTACGATGACCATTTCTTTCAACCGATTATAGGCCGGAGCATCCGCTGCACCGGCAGGCAATACTTCGACAAAGGCATTGTCCGGAGTTTGGATCGTCGTTCCATCCTTTTGTTTTACGTAGGCACTATGTATCTTTAATTCCTGAAAATCGGGATTATAAGTGATAAAAGTCTGGCCATAAGTAGAGTTCATCGCTGTATGGGTAAAGAGGGTCAGCTCTTTGTAATAACGATATTCCTGGCTACCGTCCTGATGTAAAGTCCAGGTTTCTGCTAATTTCCGGAATTCCGCTTCGGAAGGGATGGCTGACAAAGAACCGGAGAAAAGGAGGAATATCCAGAAAAACAGGTTTTTTATAGTATTTGTTTTCATATCGGATCTGATCGGATTTATTTATTAATAATCAGGTGATTGCCAAAAGCTTTGTGAGCATTTACGGCAGTACGGAAACCGTTCCAATCCCCGGCTTCATATACTCTTTTTTTCAAGGCCAGTTTTTGGTGTATATCGATTTTATTGTTTTCTTGCCGGATATAGCCTTCAAAATCGGCTGCCGGGCTCTTCCGGTTATCTTCGACGGATTGCACCAGACGATATCCCTGAGGTAACTGAATCGTCTCGTCCAGTTCCACCAAACGGGAACAGCCGTCTTTAAATCCATACTGACGTTCCGGAATATCTGTGTCGATCCGGAGGTATGAGCGAACCTGGTCGTAAAGTCCGTGCATAGTCAAAGGAACCAGCGCCATTTCGTCGTTGCCGATGATTGCATAATCGGGAATTTCATACCAGAATGTGATTTTGATCGGGGCTGCCTGATAGTCTTTGGGATTTTTACTCCAGTCTACTTTCAATAGTTTGGCTTTGGGAGAAATACTCAGCAATTGGCTTTCCATCGAATTTTTCCAGTCGCTTTGCCAGCCGGTAGTGAATATCCGGCGTATATTCAGGTCGGATTGGCCTTCGGCTGTGAGGGTGAATTGTCCGGTTAGTTTACCGTTTTTGTCCAGTTTATTATTGGCTTTGATGCGAAAATAATGGTTTTCGGGAGCGGAAACAGGCGTAATACAAAGATCCGAACCTTCCGGTACACCGGGGAGGTAGTTTTGCTGTTGTTCGGCACTGCTCCAAAGTTCCCGGCAGAAGGGCACCCAGGTCGGGTCTAAAGGCATATAGGTACCGTTGCTTAATTTTACCACTGCAACACAATGGTTGAAATGGTCGGCGGGTATACTTTCCACCCGACTTCCGGCCATAGTCATGGCCGGATAGGCTTCGAAACCTGCCATTCGCAGAAATGAAATCAGACTGCCGGCAATGTCTTTACATACACCGCAACGGTCTGTATAATTCATTTTCGTATTGTGCAGGGTAAACCCTTCTCCTTTTCCCATCGTGATTCCGGCATAGCGGATATTATCGGCAACCCAGTGGGTTAATACGGCGATTTTTTCCATTTCGGTTTTCTTGCCCCGGATGAGCTCATTCACTTTTTGCCGGGCTTCGGGGAGAGGGGCGAAGCTGCCGTAATCTTCGTTGGTTTTATGAAACCAAAGGGATTTATCTTTCCAATGTGGCGTGGAGGACATCATTAATTTGGGAGCGGCATCGTACAGATCGACCATATTGGGTTCACGACGTACGGGCATCATATTATTTTTGGCAAAAGTATAAACTTTACGATCGTTTTCATAACGCATAGAAGAAGCACATTCGCCTTGGTAGAATTGGAATTGCATCTCTTTCTCCCGGGGGAGAGTAACGGAATATACCTTGCGCATGGTCGGGTCGTCACACCAGAAAGGAACAATATCATAAAACTGCCCCCGCATAGGAGGAACGAACCGTTCTTCGTCCGGTTGATCGATCAGCAGGGCATAGGTGAACCCTTTTTTATGTATTTCGTATTCGATGATATCTCCTGGGTCAAGCCGGCCCAGTTCCAGCATGATTTGCCGGGCTCCCCAATAGATCATCCGTGCCGGAGCCGTATAATCCAGTGTTTTACCGACATCTACCGGACGAACTTCTCCGTTTGCTTTGTAAATATTCACCCGATGAAATTCGGCAAAAGCAGTCAGGGGATCGTAATCGTATTTCAGTACCCGGTTAGCCAAAGCTCCCGACCGGTTCTGCACCAGAATAACCTTGTTGATCGTAAAGGTACCTGTCCCGCTGGGAGCTACAGAAACGGCGGTACTGTCCAATAGGATGATTTGTCTGGCAGAAGCCAGCTCCCCTCGCTTTTGGGCTTGTTGTTGCAAAGCCCGCCAACTTTGTCCATGAACCGGAAACAAAGCCGGCAGGAGCAGGAGTACACTTAAAAATATTTTGTTCATAAGCTGGAAATTTGGTTAACACATTTTTCCAAAAATAGTAATCTTTTTTTGGTTTTTGAAAAAATAGTTCCGAAAGTACGATTGAAATTTGAGTTAATGCCTGCTTCTGTTTGCGATAGGGGTATAAAAAATTACCGGATGAAAAGTAATCGTTCTTTTCATCCGGTAAAATCAGGGCAGACCGGTCGTTTATCTGATCTCAGCGCTTAACTGATGTTTGTAGGTTCCCATCAGTTTATTCATGATCTTATCGATCTGTTTGTCGGTAAGTGTTTTTTCATCGTCCTGCAATGTGAAGCTGATCGCATAAGATTTTTTACCGGCTCCCAGCTTTTCACCTTCGTAAACGTCGAATAAGGTCACTGATTTCAACAGGCTTTTTTCTGTCCGGAAAGCAATGTCACGCACCTCTTTAAAACTGATTTTTTTGTCGAGTAGTAAGGCCAGGTCGCGTTTAACCGCCGGGAACTTAGGCATAGGAGTAAAGGTGATCGTATGGTTTTTAATCACTTTCAGTATATTTTCCCAGGAAAACTCGGCATAATAAACCTCCTGTTCGATATCGTTCGGTTTCAAAACTTTATGACTCAGCATGCCGATTGTGACGATGTGCTTACCGTTTTGTGTATAGCTTATCCCTTCGCGGTAAATATCGGCACTACATTCTTCTAAAGTCAGCATTTCGGTTTTGAATCCCAAACGGATCAGGATCATCTCGGCATAACTCTTGAGATTGAAGAAATCGGTCTTTTGTTCTTTACTGTTCCAGGAAGCCTGGATTTTATCACCCGTAATGAAAAGGGCCAGTTTATCTTCTTCTTTGTATTGTTTCAGGTGATTTTCGCCTTCTTTTTTGTGGAAGGTATAAGCTTTTCCGAATTCGAAGAGACGTAAATTGCTGTTTTTGCGGTTAATATTATAGGCGATCGTCTCCAGCCCTCCGAATAGCAGGCTTTGCCGCATAGCGCTCAGGTCTGAGCTGAGCGGATTGAACAACATAACCGTTTCTTCGGGACGATAAGTCTCCAGATGCTCGTAATAAGAAGCTTTGGTCAATGAGTTGTTCATGATTTCATTAAAACCGTTAGCGGCCAATAAATCTGCAATTTTATTTTTCAATTGGAAATCATCCGGTTTTTCGCTGTAACTCAGAGTAGAGTTTACTTTAGCCGGAACTTCGATATTGTTGAAGCCGTATATTCTTAAAATATCCTCGATCACGTCTGCTTCGCGGCGAACATCCACCCGATAAGGGGGGATCTGCAACGAAAGCCCTTCGGTATCTTCTTTTACAATCTTTATTTCCAGAGCATTCAGGATTTTTTTGATCGTATCTTGTCCGATTTTTTTGCCGATCAGACGATCGATGTGGGCATACTTTACTTCGACTTCGAAATCGGCTACCGGATTCGGGTAGATGTCGATGATTTCGGACGTAATCTTTCCGCCGCCCAGTTCTTTGATCAATAAGGCAGCCCGTTTGAGGGCATAAATAACGATGTTCGGATCGGTGCCTCTTTCAAAACGGAAAGAAGCGTCGGTATTCAGCCCATGACGACGTGCTGTCTTCCGTACGAATACCGGATCGAAACAGGCACTTTCGAGGAATACATTGGTCGTAGCTTCGGTGATACCGCTTTCCAATCCACCGAATACTCCGGCAATACACATCGGTTCTTCGGTATTACATACCATCAGGTCGTTCTCGTTCAGTTCACGTTCGACACCGTCGAGTGTTGTGAATCTGGTACCTGTCGGAAAGCTACGGACGATCACTTTATTTCCTTTGATTTTATCTTTATCGAAAGAGTGCAGGGGTTGTCCCAGCTCGAAAAGAATGAAATTCGTAATATCTACCACATTGTTGATCGGGTGTAAACCGATGGCTTTCAAACGCGTTTGCAACCACTCGGGAGATTCCTGAACTTTAACTCCTTCGATACATACTCCGGCATATCGGGGACAAGCTTCCGGACGCTGCACTTCGATCGAGATTCCGGCAGTATTGCTGTCGGCTGCAAAGTGAGCTACGGAAGGAAGGGTATAATGAATCTCCTGGGTTTGCTGTAAATAGGCAGCTAAATCGCGGGCTACTCCAAGGTGAGAAGCGCCGTCTACCCGGTTGGGAGTAATATCGATCTCGATGGTGTAATCGGTTGTAATGTGATAATATTCGGCAGCTGGCATACCTACCCGGGCATCCGACGGAAGTACGATAATTCCCGCATGATCATGACCGATACCGATTTCATCTTCGGCACAAATCATTCCTTCGGATTCCTGTCCTCTGATTTTTGATTTTTTGATGGTAAATTCTTTGTCTCCATCGTAAAGCACCGTCCCGATGGTGGCCACTACCACTTTTTGTCCGGCAGCTACATTAGGAGCTCCGCAAACAATGGGGGTAAGGCGGCCGTCTCCTAAATCTACCGTTGTCAGGTGTAAATGATCGGAATCCGGATGGGCTTCACAGGTTTTTACTTCACCGATCACCAGACCTCTCAAACCACCCCGGATAGATTCGAATTTTTCATATCCGCCCACTTCGAGCCCGATACTGGTCAATATTTCGCAGACTTTTTCAACACTCAAATCTATTTTCAGGTATTCTTTCAGCCAATTTAAAGATATATTCATAGTTTTTGATTTTCTGATAGTTTATACTCCTGTTTTGGGAATACAGCTGTTTTATTTGATTTGTAACATTTTCTCGATAGGGGCCCAGGCTCTCTGACGGATATCTTCAGCCACTTCAACTACATATTGCTCTTTCTCCAAAGCTTCCAGAACCGATTCCAGCGTTACTTTTTTCATTTGTCCACAAATGGTTTTAGGATGAACCGGAATAAATTCTTTGTCCGGATTATCGTTTTTCAGTTTATGGATGGTTTCTATTTCTGTGGCAATGATAAATTGCTTTTTGTCCGACCGGCTTGCATGCCTGATCATTCCTGCCGTCGAGTACATATAAGCTTGAGGAAGATTTAAAATGGCCTCGTCGTGCGAACAGTGGCTCTCGGGGTGAATGAGGATATCTGCCTGAGGATAGTCCCGGCTTTTTTCCAGGATCATGTCGGTGGTGATGCGTTCGTGTACACAACAATCTCCATGCCAGAGTTCCATTTCCCGTCCGGTAACTTTCCTGATCCAGGCTCCCAGGTTTTTGTCCGGTACAAACAAGATCTTACGATCTGGAGGAATGCTTTGTACGACTTTCAGGGCATTGGCCGAAGTGCAGCAAATATCCGTCCAGGCCTTCACTTCGGCTGTCGTGTTGACGTAACTTACAATAATCCCGTCAGGATTGGCTTTTTTCCATTCCCGCAATTCATAACCGGTAATGCTTTCAGCCAGTGAACATCCGGCTCCTGAAGCCGGAATCAGGATCTTTTTGTCCGGAGAAATGATCGCTGCGGTCTCCGCCATAAAATGCACACCGCAAAAAACGATAATCCGGGCATCCGTTTTCCCGGCTTCCTGGGATAATCCCAGTGAATCCCCCAGATAGTCTGCTATATCCTGAACCTCCGGACGAGTATAGTAATGTGCCAGAATAACGGCATTTTTTTCTTTTTTTAGTTGCCGGATTCTGTCAATAATCTCTGTATTCGTCATAATATATTAATTTTCTGCTTCAAAGATAACAAAGAAAGATAAAAAGGTGAAATTATTTAATCTTCATTTCTTCCTGAATTTTTTTACTCTCCCGTTTTAGAATGAGCGTGGAAAATTTAGATTTTAAAATACTGATGGATATTTTTTCGTTTACACTCAATTCCTCTTTAAACTGTTCGTAATATTTTTCTGTATAATCGTTGAACCGGGCCTGTATTTTTTCCCATTCAGGATCGGACAGGGTGGTACAGTTTTTTTCTGTTTGGGTGATAAACTTTTCGAAGTCTTTTAAATAGCTGTCTTTGTTCATACTACATCGACAGAAAATCAATACAAGACATCCGATGATAAATAATTTGAGTGCTGATTTCATGAAATTAGTTTTTTTGAATATTCATACTGATGTCCAAAGCCGTTACGGAGTGAGTTAAGGCACCGACGCTGATAAAGTCGACTCCGGTGGCTGCTACTTCTTTTAAACGGGGAATACTCATATTTCCGGAAGCTTCGGTTTTGGCCTGTCCGTGAATGATTTTCACCGCTTCGGCCATCTCGGCGTTACTCATATTGTCCAGCATGATAATATCGGCATGCGTAGCGAGGGCTTCGCGCACTTCGGCCAGATTGGTCGTTTCTACTTCGATTTTGATACCGGCCGGAATATGGGCTCTGACCGCATTGACCGCATTGGTAATTCCTCCGGCCACCTTAATGTGGTTGTCTTTGATCATGGCCATATCGTATAATCCCATCCGGTGGTTGGTCGCTCCTCCGTCTTTAACGGCCATTTTGTCCAATACCCGTAGGCCCGGAGCTGTTTTCCGGGTGTCCAGTAATTGGGTGTGAGTACCGGCTAATTCTTCGACGTATCTGGCCGTTTCCGTAGCGATGCCCGACATGCGTTGCAAGATGTTCAGCGAAAGCCTTTCTCCTAATAAGAGGCAACGGTAGCTGGCTTCGATACGCAGGATAATATCGCCTTTTTTTACCCGATCCCCGTCTTTTACTTTGGCGTCCCAAAGGATGTCTTTCTCGAATTTTTCATACACCCGTTTGGCTATCGCCAGTCCGGAAATTACACCGTCGGCTTTCATTTTCATTTCTGCAACGGCCCGGGAATGAGCCGGGATGATGGAGTTGGTCGTTACATCTCCGGTAGCGATGTCTTCCTCTATGGCGAGGTCGATCAGGCGGTCGATTAATTGGTCGTATTGTGTCATTTTATAGTGATTTTCAGTTTAAAGACTTTTTAGTATTGACAGGTAGGGTACGGAGGTCTTTTTCTTTCTGTTGTACGATATGGAAAAGATAGGAAGCATCGCTACAAGGATAATCTTCCCGGAAATGTCCTCCACGGCTTTCCTGACGGTAAAGGGCAGAACAGATAATCAACCTGGCAACTGTGATCAGGTTACGGCAAATCAGGGTATTATATTCGTTTATTTCCCGGGGCAGATTGTCTTCCAGACTTTCCAATTCGTTCAATCCCTGTTTCAGTTTTTCTGCATTCCGGATGATGCCGGCATAATCGGTCATTATCCGCGAAATCTCTTTTTTCAGATGGACATAAAGCGCAGCATAATTGTCATTGCAATGATAGATCGGTTTGAATACCTGGGTAGGAGAGGTTTTCAGATTTTTCCGTGAAGCCTCGATGGCCCGTTTCCCGAATACCAGACATTCGATCAACGAGTTGGAGGCGAGCCGATTGGCTCCCATGATTCCCGAAGAGGCCAGTTCGCCGCAGATAAACAGACGTTTGATGTTGGTCTGTCCATGGGTGTCCGTCCTCACTCCCCCTACCATATAATGTGCTGCCGGTGCTACGGGGATCCGGTCGCACATATCGATACCCAATTCCTGGCATTTTTCATAAATATTCGGAAAGCGGTGTTTCACCACCTGAGGATCGAGGTGTTTGAGGGACAACCAGACGTACTCCTGATCGTATTTCAGCATCTGGCGGTAAATAGATTGAGCGACGATATCCCGGGGGGCCAGTTCGGCCAATTCGTGAATCGCCGGCATAAAGCGTTCTCCGTTTTGATCGATCAGATAAGCCCCTTCGCCCCGGACTGCCTCACTGATTAGAAATGCCTCTTCCGATTCGGTATAGATGGCCGAAGGATGAAATTGAATGAATTCCATATCGGCGATTTCACAACCTGCATTAAAAGCCAGAGCAAGTCCGTCTCCGATCGTGGTATGCGGATTGGTGGTCCGTTTGTAAATAGCCGAAGTGCCTCCTAAAGTGAGGAAGGTGTTGTCGGCATAAAACAGTTCTTCGCTTTCTGTCACTAAATTCCAGGCCCGTACGCCGTAACATTCCTGATTTTCCTGAAGGATACCGATCACGGAATGATTTTCGAAAATATCTATCTTCGGATTATTGATGACTTTGCTGATCATAAAACTGGTCACCATACGTCCTGTCGCGTCACCGCCGGCATGAAGAATTCTTTTCCGGTGATGTCCGCCTTCCAACCCCAAGGCGAGGCTGCCGTCTTCCATATCGAAATGCATACCTGCCTCTATGAGTTCATGTATCCGTTGCGGACCTTCGTTCACTAAAATATCGACAGCTGGGTAATCGCAAAGCCCGCGTCCGGCAATAATTGTGTCCTCGAAGTGAAGTGCAGGAGCATCGTCTTCGTCTGTAACGGCGGCGATTCCACCCTGTGCAAAATAAGAGTTGCTCTCTGTAATACCGGATTTTGTCAGCAAAGCAACTTTTCCATAAGCGGCAGCGTGATAGGCCGTGTAAAGCCCTGCCAATCCACTCCCTGCTATAATATAATCGTAATGGCGCATCTTCAAAAAATGTAAATTAGTGCGAAAGTACCATTTTTTTGGAAATAGGGGAGAAATTTTTCAATTATTTTATCGTACTTTTGTGCAAAACCAAATCAATAAAAAGAATGATTACGAAAAATAAGATGGTATCCGTAAGTTACGAATTAAGAACGGAACAAAACGGAGAGTTACTCGAAGCAGCAGGTGCAGACCGGCCCTTGGATTTTATCTGTGGACAAGGGCAGACTTTAGAATATTTTGAAATGAACCTTCTGGATAAAAATGAAGGGGATAAATTCGATTTCAGCATTCCGGCAGCCCATGCTTATGGACTGGTGAACGAAGATATGATTGTGGATTTACCCCAGGAAATATTTAAAGATGTAGAAGCTGAAGAGATGGTGGTCGGCCATGTTTTACCGATGATGGATAGTGTCGGAAGACGTTTGCAGGGCAAGATCCTGTCTATCGGTGACGAGGAAGTACGTATCGATTTTAATCATCCCCTGGCCGGTAAAGATTTGTTTTTCAAGGGTGAGATATTAGGTGTCCGTGATGCAACGGATGAAGAACTGGAAGCTTTACATTCGCATAAATGCGGGGGGTGTAGTGGCTGTGGTTCTGAAGGAGGTTGCGGATCCCACGACGAGGGCTGCGGATGCGGAGGATGTCACTAAATATATAAGGAATACTTTCTACTTTTTATGTCCGGTAATTCTATAGGAAAATTTTTTCGGCTGATGTCGTTCGGAGAGTCACACGGTAGTGCTGTTGGAGGGGTTATCGACGGTTGTCCGGCAGGAATCGCCTTGTCTGCTGATTTTATTCAAGGTGAGTTGAACCGGCGGCGGCCCGGTCAGTCGGAGGTTTCTACCCCCCGGAAGGAAGAAGACACCGTAGAGATTCTTTCCGGAATATTTGAAGGAAAATCTACCGGCATGCCGATCGGATTTCTGGTGAGAAATCAGAATCAGAATAGTAAGGATTATAATCATCTGAAAGATTTATACCGTCCTTCTCATGCCGATTATACCTGGGAAAAGAAATACGGTATCCGGGATTATCGGGGAGGCGGACGTTCGTCGGCCCGGGAACACATTGCCCGAGTCGTTGCCGGGGCTGTTGCCAAACAGGTGTTGGCCGGTTACGGGATAAGCATTCGGGCATATACTTCACAAGTCGGACCGATTGCTGTTACCCGGCCTTATCAGGAGTTGCCCTTGGAGCGGGCAGAAGATAACATCGTACGTTGTCCTGACGCCGGGATTGCTGAAGAAATGATTGCATTGATCCGGCAGCTGCGGGATGAAGGGGATAGTGTCGGTGGAATAGTCAGTTGTGTGATTCAGGGGGTACCTGCCGGGTTAGGCGAACCGGTGTTTGACCGTTTTCAGGCAAGACTGGCGCATGCAATGATGAGTATCAACGCAACCAAAGGTTTTGAATACGGAAGCGGATTTGCAGCAGCCTCTATGCAGGGAAGCGGGCATAACGATTCTTTTGTCATGAAAGGAAGTGAAGTACACACGGCGACGAATCGCTCGGGAGGTATACAGGGGGGCGTGACGAACGGAGAAGATATCTATTTCCGGGTAGCTTTCAAGCCGGTCGCCACTATTATGAAACGTCAGGAAACGGTGACACGTGATGGGAAAGAAGTTACTCTGGAAGCACACGGACGCCATGATCCTTGTGTTATTCCCCGCGCTGTGCCTGTAGTCGAAGCTATGGCGGCTATCGTTGTTTTGGATATGCTGCTCGAGGCCCGGACCGATTGGGGCCGTTGATTTATTTTTGAAGAAAAATCTTTCCGATTGTTTGATTTTAGAAAAAAGTTTTTCATCTTTGCTCCGTTGAAAAGAACAAAATATGAATTTATTACTGACAAATAAAGCATGGTGGTGGCGCCTTTCGGGAATAAACCGGTGGGACGCACGCTTTATGATGTCTGGTCAGTAATATCAGTGAAGGAACTGTATTATCAGCATATGGAGGCTATCGGAACACCGGTAGCCTTTTTTGTTTTTTGTCCTTAATGAAAATTCCAAAAGTAAATCATATGAAAAATTTTAATGTAAACGACCAGGGGTTTTACGGTAGGTTTGGTGGTGCTTATGTTCCTGAAATTTTACATGCGAATGTAGAAAAATTACGTGAATGTTATTTGCGGGAAATGGAAGATGAGTCTTTTCAGCAGGAGTTCAGGCTATTGTTAAGGGATTATGTCGGTCGTCCCAGTCCGCTTTATTATGCCCGTCGGCTGAGTGAAAAGTACGGTACCCGGATTTATCTCAAGCGCGAGGATCTGAATCATACCGGAGCCCACAAGATCAACAATACGATCGGTCAGATTCTATTGGCCCGGCGTATGGGAAAGAAGAGGATCATTGCCGAAACCGGAGCCGGGCAGCACGGAGTAGCGACGGCTACTGTATGTGCCCTGATGAATATGGAATGTATCGTTTATATGGGAGCGACCGATGTGGTCCGGCAACAACCTAATGTTGAAAAAATGGAGATGTTGGGAGCGAAGGTGGTAGCTGTTGAAAGTGGCAATAAAACGCTGAAAGATGCCACCAACGAAGCGATCCGCGACTGGTGTTGTAACCCCGCGGATACTTATTATATCATCGGGTCGACAGTGGGACCTCACCCTTATCCGGATATGGTGGCTCGTTTTCAGTCGGTGATCAGCGAAGAGATCAGAAAGCAATTGTTGGAAAAAGAAGGAAGGGAAGAACCCGATTATGTAATAGCCTGCGTGGGAGGAGGAAGTAATGCTGCCGGGGCTTTCTACCATTTTCTGCATTCTCCCGAAGTTGGGTTGATTGCTGCCGAGGCTGCCGGAAAAGGTTTGGGAAGCGGAGAGTCGGCAGCTACGATCCATTTGGGAAAAGAAGGTATTATCCATGGAAGCCGTACGTTGGTGATGCAAACGGACGACGGACAGATTGTCGAACCCTATTCTGTTTCTGCCGGACTGGATTATCCGGGAATCGGCCCTTTACATGCATTTCTGGCAGAAGAAAAACGCGCTGAAGTATTGGCTGTTACGGACGAAGAAGCGTTGAATGCCGCTTTTTGCCTGACAGAAATGGAAGGTATCATCCCGGCTTTGGAATCGGCCCATGCCCTGGCAGTTCTGGAACAAAAAACATTCCGGCCGGAAGAGATCGTTGTCATTAATTTGTCCGGTCGGGGTGATAAAGATATGCAGACCTACAAAAGGATGAATAAATTTTTACACTTATGAAATATAGAATTAAAACAATCACCCGTATTCTTCCGGCCGACTTGCAGACTCCTGTGGGAATTTACCTGAAGGTACGCGACTTATTTCCACAATCGGCTTTGCTGGAAAGTTCGGATTATCATACGACTCAAAATAGTTTTTCTTTTATCGGCGTGGAACCGATGGCCGATTTTTCGGTAACGAAGGAACAGATCGTACGTCGTTTTCCCGATGGCCGGCAACTGACGGATGCTCTTACAGAAGGCGTGGATGTTATCGAAATCCTGAAAGATTATATCGCTTCGTTCGAGACCGAAACAAACCTGACCGGGATCAACGGTTTTTTCGGATATACGGCCTATGATGCCGTGCGTTATTTTGAAGCTGTCCGTATCCGGAAGAAAGAAGAGAAGTTTGCTGAAATACCTGATATGATATATATATTATACCGGTATATTATTGTAGTCGATCATTTTAAAAATCAGATGACGATCGTTGAAAATTTACCGGAAGGGCAGCATTCCCATATGCCGGAACTTATCGATGTCATTCAAAACAATAATATGGCTCGGTATGGTTTCGAGGCGTTGGACGATACCGGTTCTCCGATTAGCGACGAGCAGTATATGGAAATGGTGAAAAGGGGTATTCGGCATACCCAAAGGGGAGACGTATTTCAGATTGTACTCTCGCGTCGTTTCAGCCGTGGATTTCGGGGAGATGATTTTAATGTATACCGGGCCTTGCGGTGTATAAATCCTTCTCCATATCTGTATTATTTTGATTTCGGCCATTTTCGCATTTTCGGTTCCTCTCCCGAGACTCATCTGCGTGTTGCCGGAGGTAAAGCTTATATCGATCCGATAGCCGGTACTTTCCGCCGCACAGGAGACGATATCCGGGATTCGGAATTGGCCCGTAAATTATTGGAAGATGAGAAAGAAAATGCCGAACATATCATGTTGGTCGACCTGGCACGTAATGATCTGAGCCGCGGGGCTGGTCAGGTAAAGATCGAGTTCTTGCGTCAGATCCAATATTATTCGCATGTGATTCATATGGTGTCGAGAGTGAGTGCTTGCGTTTCCGAAAATACCGATGTTTTGCGGCTCTTTGCGGATACTTTTCCTGCCGGTACGCTCAGCGGTGCTCCCAAAGTCAGGGCGATGCAACTGATCGATGACATAGAACCTCATAGTCGCGGGATTTATGGGGGCTGTATCGGCTATATCGGTTTTCAGGGAGAATTGAACCAGGCCATTACGATCCGGAGCTTTCTGAGTTACGGTAACCGGCTTTATGCTCAGGCCGGAGCGGGGATTGTAGCGCACTCTTCGCCTGAAAGTGAATTGCAGGAATTGAATAATAAATTGGGGGCTTTGATGAAAGCGGTGGAAATGAGTGAAAAGGTTAAAAATTGAACTTATGGAAAAAATATTGATACTCGACAACTACGATTCGTTTACTTATAATATTGTTCATCTCTTACATGAATTGGGAACCGAAGTGGATATAGCCAGAAATGACCGGATTTCGGTGGAGGAAGCCGGCCGATACAACCGGATTATTTTGTCTCCGGGACCGGGAATTCCAAGTGAAGCCGGAATATTACCCGAAGTTGTGAAGCGTTATGCGGCTGAAAAATCAATCCTGGGGATTTGTCTGGGTGAACAGGCCATCGGGGAGTGTTTCGGCGCTGAATTGGAGAATCTGCCGGAAGTTTTTCACGGTATTTGTACACCGGTGCGGGTGATTGCCGAAGAAAAGATGTTCTCCGGTCTGGGTGAAAGTTTTGATGTAGGCAGGTATCATTCCTGGGTGGTAAGTCGGAAAAATCTGCCTCAATGTCTTACAGTTACCGCTGAGGATGCTGCAGGCAGAATTATGGCCCTGTCTCATAAAAGCTATGATGTTCGCGGACTTCAGTTTCATCCGGAATCGATTTTGACTCCTATGGGGAAAATGATGATGGCGAATTGGTTGCATGCTTGAAGTAAAGGGAATGTATATGATATATTGATTACTATGAAAGAACTGTTATATAAAATGTTCGGGCACAAAAGCCTCTCTAAAGAAGAAGCTAAACAAGTCTTGTTGAACATTTCCGACGGCCGGTATAACGACAGCCAGTTGTCGGCTTTTATGACCGTTTTTCTGATGCGTAGTATTACGACGGAAGAATTGGCCGGGTTTAGGGAAGCCATTCTCGAACGGAGGGTGGTCGTGGATTTGGATTGTCATGATGCGATCGATATTGTCGGTACGGGAGGGGATGGAAAAAATACGTTCAATATTTCTACGGCGGCTTGTTTTGTGGTGGCCGGAGCAGGCTACCGGGTTGTAAAACACGGAAATTACGGTGCCAGTTCGGTGAGTGGGGCTTCGAATGTACTGGAACAACATGGGGTGAAATTTACAGGACACTCCGGTCGGTTACAGCAATCGCTGGAAGAAAGCGGGGTCGCTTATTTGCATGCACCGTTTTTTAGCCCTGCCTTGAAAAGTGTAGGACCGGTACGACGTGCTTTAGGAGTACGTACCTTTTTCAATATGTTGGGGCCTTTGGTCAATCCGGTACTCCCACGCTACCAGTTATTGGGAGTATATAACCTGAAACTGGCCCGTTTGTATAACTATATGTATCAGCAGAGCGGAGTGAATTACACGATAGTACATTCGCTGGACGGGTATGATGAAGTTTCGCTGACCTCTCCTTTTAAAGCGCTGAATAATCGGGGTGAGGGCATTTATTTGCCGGAAGAGATCGGATTCGGTCGGGTGGCGGAAGAGGAATTGTCGGGAGGAAATACGGTGACCGAAGCTGCGGCGATTTTTGACCGGGTTTTAGCTAACGAGGCTACCCGGGGACAAGAAGACTGTGTGATTGCCAATGCTGCTTTTGCAATCCGTACCCTGAGGCCCGGAATAGCTTTGCCGGATGCTATTGCAGAAGCGAGTGAGGCGCTGGAGAGCGGGAGGGCACTGAGGGCGTTCCGTAAATTTGTAGAACTTAATGAAAAATGATATGTCAGTTTTAAACCGGATATTGAAAACAAAACAGGAAGAAGTGACTGAGCGGAAAAACAGGATTTCCGAAAGGGATCTGATGAGTACGCTTTTAGCTGGGAGACAACGGTTATCGATGCGAAAGGCCTTGGAGGAATCGGCAACAGGGATCATTGCAGAATTTAAACGGAAGTCTCCTTCCGGAGGATTTATTCATGAGGCAGCCGGAGTGCAGGAGGTGGTCGGCGGATATGTACGGAATGGTGCTGCGGCTTGTTCGGTGTTGACGGATACGGATTATTTCGGAGGATCGTTATTGGATCTCGCTATGGCCAGGAGGGTTTCGGATATTCCCTTATTGCGTAAGGATTTTATCGTCGATTTCTATCAACTGGCCGAAGCGGTGGCTTATGGAGCCGATGCCGTTTTGTTGATTGCTGCAGCTTTGTCGCCGGCACAGTGCCGGGAATTGGCCGATGCCGCTCATGGACTGGGATTGGAAATACTATTGGAAATACATCGGGAAGAAGAGTTGGAATATGTCTCCCCGGAAATGGATATGGTGGGGATCAACAATCGGAATCTGACTACTTTCGAGACGGATATTTATACTTCTTTCCGGTTAGCTTCCCAAGTCCCGGTTGCTTGTCTGAAAGTGGCCGAGAGTGGAATTCGTGCCATGGAGACAGTCGTCGCGTTACGCAGATTGGGATTCAGAGGATTTCTGATCGGTGAACATTTTATGCGGGAAGCACAACCGGCTCAGGCTTTAAAAAATTTTGTCGGATATGCTGATTAAAATTTGTGGCATGAAGGAACCCGGGAATGTGAAGGAAGTCGCTGCTTTACATCCCGATATGTTGGGTTTTATTTTTTATAAAGCCTCACCGCGTTATGCCGGTGATTTGTCTCCCCGGGCTTTGGAACGTTTACCTGCAGCTATCGGGAAAGTAGGAGTTTTTGTGAATGCAGAAACCGGGTTTATCGAAAATATAGTACGAAGGTATAAGATGGATACGATTCAACTGCATGGGGATGAACCCCCTGAAATGGGTCACTATTTTGTACGGAAAGGCTACCGGGTAATAAAAGCTTTCGGTATAGAAGAGGCCGGTGATTTTCAACGGACTTTGCCTTATGAATCGGCTTGTCAGTTGTTTTTGTTCGATACCCGGAGCAGACAGTTTGGAGGGACCGGGAAATCGTTCGACTGGAATTTATTGAACCGGTACGAGGGGAGGTACCTTTTTTCTTAAGTGGAGGAATTGCCTGGGAAAATAGAGAAGAGATCGGAAAAATCAAACATCCGAAGCTTGCCGGACTCGATTTGAACAGTCGGTTCGAAACGGCTCCCGGAATGAAAAATATCCATTTATTGTCTCGTTTTTTAGCTGAACTACCTTAATTTTTTTAGTTATGAATCGGATTACAGAGTTGTTTCAAAGAAAAGATAGAAATCTTTTGTCCGTGTATTTTACTGCCGGTTATCCGGTTTTGGAAGATACGGTCGAAATCATACAGATGTTAGAAAACCGGGGAGTCGATCTGGTGGAAATCGGGATTCCTTTTTCCGATCCTATGGCCGATGGGGTAGTCATCCAGCAAAGTAGTACACAGGCACTGAAAAATGGCATGACGTTGCCTGTATTACTCGGGCAGTTGACTAGTATACGAAGTCGGGTTGAATTGCCTTTGCTATTGATGGGATATTTGAATCCGATGTTGCGGTACGGTATGGAAAACCTTTTTCGAAAAGGGATGGAAATCGGGATCGATGGAATGATTATTCCGGATTTGCCGTTTCAGGAATACCTGGAGTCGGTTAAACCGCTTTGTGAAAAATATGATATTCCGGTGATTATGTTGATTACCCCCGAAACTTCGGATGAAAGGATCCGTCTGATAGACGAATATTGTGGCGGTTTTATCTATATGGTCTCTTCGGCTTCGACGACCGGAGTGAAAGATCGGTTTACAGCCGGACAGATTGAATATTTCCAAAGAATAGACCGTTTGAATTTGAAAAATAAACGTTTGATCGGTTTCGGCATATCTAATGGCGAGAGCTTGTCGACCGTTTGCCGTTATAGTAGCGGAGCTATTATCGGAAGCTTATTTGTAAAATTACTGGGAACGGAGCCTACGGTGGAGGAAGCTGTCGATCACTTGTTAAAAATAGCTCACGGGGACGGGCTATAGCCTGCTGCCCGCGTCCCCGTGAGCTAAGAGCTAAAAAAAAGTTGAAGAAAGGGGAGAAATCTCTGGGATTTTTCTTATTTTTGAAAAAATTTAAATTCTTGAAAATTATGGCAAGTATTAGAAGATTAAAGAAAGACATCGATTGTTTGACTTTTGCTGTTGTTGACGATAGCTTAAATTGTCTGGCTGTAGGTAAAAGTATGGATGATATCAGCGAAATAGTACAGCATATTATAGATTCCAGAAATGATTTAAGACAACGTGTAAATGCTGGAAAACAAGTGGCGAAAGCAGATAGAAAAGGATATTACAGGACTATCGGAAAGGATTTGATTGCTTCTGTAGACGGTGCATTTACAAAATTAAGCGATTTGGTAAAGCAGGCTTAAGCTGTTCGTAGAGAAAAGAATAAAAGGAGAATGCGATGAAGGCATCCTCCTTTTATTGTTCTTTAATGAAAAATAGTTTTTCAGATCATGGAGGTATTGGAACTTGCGGGTATTGGTGAAATAAAGGTCCGGCGGAGTGCGAATATCAAGTATTTGCGTATTCGGATGGCTCCGGGGCGTGGGGTTTGGGTGAGTGTTCCTTTCGGCGTGAGCCGGAAACAGGTGGAGAAATTTCTGGAAGAGAATCGGGAGTGGATTCTCAAAAACCGGAAAGATATGAAAGTTTATGAGGAAGACACCGGAGTCGGTTTGGGAATAGGGGCGGAAATTAAGACGAAGTTGCATGTGCTGAGGATTGTGGAGACCGAGGAACCGAAGCCTTCTTATCGGCTTGAACAGGAAAAAATAACCCTGTTTATTCCTAAAAAAGTCGATTTCAGTAAAGTAGAGAAAATCGTTCAGCAGTTTTTGCTGGAAATCTATACGATGGAATGCCGTCGATATTTGCCGCAGCGGATCAGAAACTATGCCGAAAAATTCGGATTTCGTTACGGACGGGTTACGTTCAGGAACAATATTTCCAATTGGGGTAGTTGTTCTTTTGACAATAATATCAGTCTCAATATCAAGTTGATGAAGCTACCGGATGAAATTATCGATTATGTGATCTTGCATGAGTTATGCCATACGGTAGAGAAGAATCATTCGGCTGCATTTTGGAAGTTGGTCGGCAAAGTATGTCCGGCTTATCCGACTTTAAGGGCCAGGCTGAGGAAATATAATACCCGGATTTAATCTGGACGGAGAGTCGTTTTGGCGAATCGGCTATTTTTACTATTTTCGTTACCCCTAAAGGGATATTAAATTTTTAAATGTTATGATGCAGGAAAAACTTAAAGAAATCAGGGATCTTCTCACAGAAGTGAAGTATCCCGGTACTTCTAAAAATATTGTGGAACTGGATATGGTGCAAAATATCCGGATCGAGGGAGAGAAAGTGTTGTTTCGGCTGGTGTTTCAGAAAGCCGGCGATCCGTTTGTCGGGTCGGTGAAGAAAAAAGCGGAAGCCCTGATAAAAGAAAAAACTTCTTATACGGAGGTAGAGATCGAAAACCTGTTTGTTCAGGATTTGGAGAGACCGTTGTCCCTGGAAAAGGTAAAAAATATAATCGCTGTTTCCTCGGGTAAAGGAGGAGTAGGAAAATCTACCGTGGCGGCCAATTTAGCGGTTGCTTTGGCTGCTGAAGGATATAAAGTGGGTTTGGTGGATGCGGATATTTTCGGTCCTTCTATTCCGAAAATGTTCGGTTGCGAAGAGGCTCAGCCCTATATGGAGCAGATCGACGGAAAGGATTTCATTGTGCCGGTAGAGAAATATGGCGTAAAATTGTTATCTATCGGTTTCTTTGTCGATCCGGCTTCTGCCACTGTCTGGCGGGGGCCGATGGCTTCCAATGCATTGAAACAGATGGTGGAGCAAGGTTTTTGGGACGAATTGGATTATATGCTGATCGACCTTCCGCCGGGAACCAGCGATATTCATTTGACTTTGGTACAAACTGTCGCCCTGACAGGAGCTATTGTAGTCAGTACACCTCAGCAGGTGGCTTTGGCCGATGCAATCAAAGGAATCAATATGTTCGAGTCGCCGGGTATACAGGTGCCCGTGCTAGGCCTGGTGGAAAATATGGCCTGGTTTACTCCGGCTGAATTGCCCGATCATAAATATTATATTTTCGGACGGGAAGGGGCGAAACAACTGGCCGAACAAAGAGGTCTCCGGTTGTTGGGCGAAATACCTGTTGTACAGAGTATTTGCGATGGAGGCGATGCAGGTAAACCTGTAGCTTTGAATGCCGATTCGATTACGGGAACAGCGTTCAGGCAGTTGGCGGATGAAGTTGTGAAAGCCGTAGAGGAAAATCACGACCCGGCAAAAAGAGTGAGAGTCACCAGACAATAGGACAGCATGTCTAAATGAAATATTCTTCTTATATATTAACGGGGATGATGGTGGTGCTGTGCGGTTGTTCGGTGAAGAGAAACAATTTCTTTTCACGTAACTATCACCAGTTGACTACCCGTTATAACGTATATTTTAACGGTGACCAGGCTTTGAAGTCCGGGATAAAGCATATGGAAAACAGGCATAAGGAGGATTATACCCACCTTTTGCCTGTTTTCGTATCTAATGACGAACAGACGCGTAGTATTTGCAGCTCCGATATGGACTACGCGATCGAAAAGGCGGCTAAAGCGATCGATAAACATTCGATCACGGCTAAACCCAGGCGGAGAAAGAATAAAGATTCCAAAAATTATCAGACCTTCCGAAAGAAAAAAGAATTTAATAACCAGTTGGATAAATGCTATCTGTTATTGGGGAAAGCTTATTTCTATAAGAAGAAATACACGATGGCCAATAACACTTTTCGTTTTATACAAAGGCAATATGCCGAAGACGAGGCCTTGATGACCGAGGTGTCGATCTGGTTATTCCGGAGCCTGACGGAAATGGGACGCTACGAAGAGGCTGCCCGGATCATGGACCGGCTCGACGGGAGCACATTAAAGCGGAAACAACGGGAGATGGTTGCTGCGGCGAGAACCGATTTCTATGTGCGTCAAGGTATGTACGAACAAGCGATTCCTGAGGCAGAAAGATTGGTCAGGACTTGTAAAAGCATAAAACGTAAACCGCGCTACAATTTTTTGTTGTCTCAATTATATGTAAAAGAAAATCAGGATGGGGCTGCTAAACTGGCATTGAAAAAAGCTACCCGGTTCAATTTCAATTATGAAATGGTCTTCAATGCCCGGATCGGTATGGCTTCAGCCTATCAGGAAGGAGATGCGGCCGTAGAAAAGAAATTGAAGAAAATGTTGCGGGATTCCCGGAACGAGGAATTTCAGGATCGGATTTATTATGCTTTGGCCAATATCGAAAATAAACGTGGAAATGAGGAAGGAGCGGCCGGTTTGTATTGGAAATCCGTGCATGCCTCTGTAGATAACGATAATCAGCAGGCTTTGTCTTTTGTAAAATTAGGGGATTATTATTTCAAAAACAAGGCCTATGTGCAGGCACAGAGTTGTTACGATTCTTGTTTGCTTGTCATGGATTCGCGTTATGAAGATTATGAAAAACTAAAATCTTTACTGACCGATCTGACCGAATTGGTTACGAATCTGAGAATTATACAAACGCAGGATAGTTTGCAGCGGATAGCGGTGTTACCGGAAGAAGAGAGAAACCGCTTGATCGACGATAAAATCACTGCGATTAAAGAGCAGGAAAATACTCGCAAAGAACAGGAACGAAGGGAGCAGGCCGAGCGTAATTTTTATCGCCGTAACGATATGCTTAGCCGGGGAGATGCTTTTTCACAGGGTAACCGCGGAGGGGATTGGTATTTTTATAATCCCGTGACGATTGCTCTGGGGAAAAATGATTTTAAGCGGAAATGGGGACGGCGTAAGCTGGAAGACAATTGGCGCAGACGAAACAAAGCAAGTATCGGTTTGGCAGACGAAACCGGCGAAGAATTAGCAGAGATGACGGGAGGAGAAAGGGAAGTGAAAGATGTAAAGAGCAGGGAGTATTATTTGCAGGATCTCCCCCTGACACCGGAAATGCTGCAGGCATCTGAAAAACAGATCGAAGAAGCTTATTATAAAGCCGGCGAAATTTATTTGTACCGTTTGAATGATCCGGAAAAGGCTTTAGAGTGTTTCGATGCTTATATTCAGCGTTTTAAAAATACCGCTAATCTGCCGATGGTCTATTATCTGGCTTCCACGACCGCTCTCAAGGCAGGTAAGGCGGCAGAGGCTGAAAGATATAAAACAGAGCTGACCGCTCTTTTCCCTGAAAGTGATTTCGCCCGGGGACTACAAGACCCGAACTATTTCCGTCAGGTCGAAGATGTGCTGAAAGTGGTAGAGAAAAAGTATCAGGAAGCTTACCGATATTACCAAAAAGTTTATTACCACGAAGCAGCACAAATTTGTGACAGAATCCTGAAAGCGTACCCGGATAATAAATTGAAAGCAAATGTGCTGTTTCTGAAAGCGATGTGTGTTGTAAATACCGGTTCTCCCCAGGAGGCGAAGAACGCTTTGGAAGAGGTAATTGCAGCCCGTCCCGGAAAAGAGATTCTGCAGGTGACTAGCGACATCCTGGCTTCTTTAGCGGTAGGAGAAAAACCTGTTCGGTATTCCGAAGCGGAAATGGCTCAGGCCCGTTCTTTACAGGCGAACCGCAATTGGCAATTCGATGAAGAAGTACTGGCTGGTCGTAGCCGGAAAGAAGAAACAACTTATAAAATCGAGAAAGAAAAAGAACAATGGGTGGTATTGTTTTTGCCACAGGAATTTACAACCGTTCAGGAAACCAGATTTAAAGCGCGTTTGAAGTTTATTCATGCTGCCGAAATGGCCGAAGGGAAAAGTTATGAAATGAAAAAAGAAGAGCTCGGGTACAAAAAAGAGGTGCTGGTTGTTCGTCGGTTCGGACAGTATTCGGAAGCTTCCGAATATTTGCATAAAATAGCTACGGATAAGTTTTTGTTGAAGATTCTGGGAAACGAAAGTTACCGGATGTTCGCTATATCGCCGGACAACTTCTCTATCCTGAAGCGATTGAATAATATCGATCAGTATGTCGATTTCTTTACCGAGAATTATTTTGAGGATCGTTACCAAGGTGAGAAAATTGTAGGGAAATGGGGGACTGCTGCCCATGTCTTTAACAATGAAGAACAAGAGAATCATCATTTTGTTTTGGCTGTTCCTTTCCGGGAAGTCAATACGAAACGCATTGTAGAAGCTTTGCAGGAAGTGGATCCTGCATTTACATTCGAAAAAGGGGATTATAACCGGGATCTGGAATTGATAGTGGTCAAGCATATCGGTAATAAGAAACAGGCGTTGGACTATATGTCGGCAGTCCTGAAAAATAAGAAATTGTTCGATTTGCTGGCCGGGGTAGATTATGAAGTATTCCTGATCACTCCCCATAATCTCAAAGCTATGCAGGAAAATGAATACCTGGAAGAATACCTGAAATTTTTCGATGATCATTATCTGAAAAGTGCGGGAGCTATCGGGGTTGAAGATGGGGATTATATTTACAATAAGAGCGTAGCACACAAGTTCGTTTTGTTCTATCCCAATACGATCGATCCCTACCGGCTGAAAACAATTTTCGAAGAATTCAATTTTGCAGGACTGACTTTGAACAATTTGAAGTTCGATGAAGAACACGATTGTATGGTGGTGTCCGGTTTCAATAACAAAGAAGAAGCGATGCGTTATTTCACGACAGTCATCGGTAACCGGAAATTATTCAAATCGCTGAGAAATGTCGATTATACGAATTTCATTATTACTGAAGTGAATTTGCAGACATTGACCGGCAAAAAGAATATAGAGGTTTATCTTGAATTTTTTAAGAAATATTATTTGAACTAATGGATTTAGAAGCCTATGAAATGGACAATCAATCATCTCGAAGATCTGAATAAAGTGGCGGCAGAATTTTTGGATTATGTCGGAGACAAAACTATTTTTGCTTTGTACGGACCGATGGGAGTAGGGAAGACTACTTTTGTAAAGGCCGTCGCAGCCTGTCTGGGGGTAACCGACGATGTGAGTTCCCCGACTTTTGCCCTGGTCAACGAGTATCAGACAAAAAATGGGAAATCCCTATATCATTTTGATTTTTATCGCGTAAACCATATAGCTGAAGCGCTTGATTTCGGTTATGAAGAGTATTTTTTCAGTGGAGACCGTTGTTTTATCGAATGGCCTGAAAAAATAGACGAGCTGCTTCCAGAAGGTATCGTCGATTGTTATTTTACTGAAAATCCGGATGGAAGTCGTGAATTGAAGGTGGAAATTTAACTTTTAAGACTATGGACAACACAGGCAGAATGTCGGGAACGATTAATAAGCAATGGTTTCTTTATCAGGAAAAAGAAGTTTTTCAGGATAAAAGGCAGAAGAAATTGATTCTGGGGATACCGAACGAGCTGGAGAAAGGGGAGAACCGGATTTGTCTCACTCCCGAATCTGTTCATATCCTGGTTTCTATGGGACATGAAGTGTTGATCCAGCGTGGGGCCGGTAATAATGCCTATTACGGTGACACGGAATATGCCGATGCCGGTGCTATGATCGTAGAGACTTTAGGTGAAGTGTATACTGCCGACGTTGTGCTTAAGGCGACTTCTGTTTCTGCCGGGGATACGGTTTATATGCACGACCGGCAAGTGATTCTTTCCCCTCTGAAACTCTGTGACATGCGGAAGGATGCCATTACCGAAATGATGCAGAAAAAAGTGACGGCAGTCGGTTTCGATATTTTGAAAGACGGAGAGGGGTATTATCCGGTGGTCCGGATTATGAGTGAGATTGCCGGTAATTCGGCCATCATGATAGCCAGTGAATATCTTAATAATTCGCGGGGAGGTAAAGGGATTGTTTTGGGAGGTATCAGTGGGATTACGCCGGCGGAAATCGTTATTCTGGGAGCAGGCACCTTGGGTGAATTCGCTGCCCGTGCAGCCTTAGGCCTGGGAGCGACCGTGAAAATCTTCGATCATTCGGTCGAGCGTCTCCGGAAGCTGAACGAGGTTTTGGGACAGCGGGTATTTACCTCTGTTTTTCATAAACCGGTATTGGATAAAGCGTTGGCTTCGGCCGATGTGCTTATCGGAGCTATGCGTTGTTTCGATAACGGAGAGAATACCGTTGTTTCGGAAGCCCAGGTGAGGTTGATGAAAAGAGGAGCGGTGATCGTGGATATGTCTATCGATCATGGCGGATGTATTGAGACAGCGGGTCCGACGACTCACGAAAAACCGGTGTATACTTATGAAGGAGTAATCCATTACTGTGTTCCGAACGTATTGTCGCGGGTAGCCCGGACTGCTTCGATCGCTTATAGTAATGTTTTCTTACCTATGCTTCAGCATATTGCCAGGCAAGGAGGATTTACCAATGCCATCCGGATGGATGCAGGGTTAAGGGAAGGGGTTTATCTTTATAACGGAATTTTGACTAAGAATGTGATTGCGGATAAGTTGGGCTTGATAGCCAGAGATATAAATTTATTGATCGCTGCTTTGTAAAATCGGGGCAGATGCCGGTTAGTTGGATGTGGTTATGAAATTTTTTCTGATTATTTGTGGTGTGCTCGTCGGAATGATGGGCTGTTCTTCAAAATATTATATGAGGAGAGGGGATCGTATGGCGGAGACCGGACGATTTTATAAGGCCGGATCGAAATACGAAAAGGCTTATCATAAAACAAAATCCAAAGATTTTCAGGCACTTGCAGCGATAAAGGCTGGGCAGGTAAATCAAAATGTAAATCGGCTGAAAGAAGCTTACAACTGGTTGAGAAAAGCCGAAAGAGCCAATCCGCAAATGCCTGAAATCTATCTGAAAGTGGCTCAAGCTTGCGGTGATGAACGACGATACCGCTACGGCGAGGGAATATTATCGTAAACAAGAAGCATTGTTCGGTGATGGAAAAGGAAACGATGGCCTTTATTATCTGGAACAAGTGGATAACGATCTGAGAGAACAAGGGCGTTACCGGATAGCTTTGAAGCGGGAGTTTAACTCCAGGTACAGCGATTTCGCTCCGGTGTATGTGCCGGGGGATACGACCCGGGTTTTATTGGCTTCTACGCGCAAACCCGATCCGAGAAAAAAGAGAATAAAGACAGACCCGGTTACCGGCGAAGGGTATAGCCATATCTACGGGACGAGGTATGTGCAGGAAATCAGATCTACGGATAAACAAGGTAAAGTGAAGGTAAAGCGTTTTAAGGAACCACGATGGTTGCAACCGGAATTGCAGAAAGATTCTATTTATTCCAACCGGAGTGAAGGAGTCATGTGCTTTGCTCCCGATGGGCGTACACTTTATTTCACCTCTTCACGTATGATCAAAGAGAGCCAGGTAGGTACCCGTATTTATAAAGTAATCCGGCAAGCCGCTAATTCCGGGGAGGAAACCGAAAAAAAAGAATGGGGTAGCGTTTCTTTAGCCGGTATTTGCGGGGATTCTGTTTCTATCGGACATCCGGCATTGACTCCTGACGGATTACGGTTGTATTTTGTCACCGATCAGCTGCCCGGAGGGTTCGGAGGAAAAGATATCTGGTATGTGGACAGGCTGGAGGAAAAATGGGGGCAACCTCAGAATGCAGGCGAATTGATCAATACGGCCGGGGACGAGATGTTTCCTTATGTGAGAGAGAATGGAGAGTTTTATTTTGCTTCTAACGGGCATTATGGTTTTGGGGGATTGGATTTGTATAAAGTGGGGAATGTAGCTGGAAAGGAGGTTATCATTCATTTGCCTGCACCCTTAAATTCTTTTGCAGATGATTTCGGTATTGCCTTTAAACCGGGAACGGAGGACGGTTTGCTTACTTCGGGACGAAGCGGTCGAAACGATCATATTTATCGTTTTAGTTTTATACCGCAACAATTGAAAATCAATTTATTGACAGTCAATACAGTGACCGAACTTCCGATAGCCAAAGTAAATGTTACGGTTACTGCCGATAATGGAGAAGTCTCTTATTTAGAGACGGATTCACTGGGAAGGGCAGAAATGGAAGTCGTTTCTGATTGTGAGTATGTATTTGTCACCGACCATCCCCGTTTCCTGAAAGGGAAGGGACTGGTATCGACTTATCGGGAAAAAGCCGACCGGCTTTATGAATTACAGATCGGGATGCAGCCGATAGAAAAACCGATCGTCATACCTAATATCTATTTTGATGTGGCTAAATGGGAGTTACGTCCGGAGGCACGACAGAATCTGGAAGAATTATTGACTATTCTGGAGGATAATCCGAATATAACGATAGAGTTGTCCGCTCATACGGATATGGTGGGAAACGACGAAGCTAATCGGATTTTATCCGAGCACCGGGCTCGGGCTGTGGTCGATTATTTGATCGGGAAAGGGGTGTATTGGGACCAGCTTGAAGCGAAAGGATACGGGGAAACTCAACCCCGCCAAATCAATGAAAAGGATGCCCGTGAATATCCGTTCTTTAAAGTCGGGGAGGTATTGAACGAAAGGTTTTTCGGCCGTTTGAGAGGAGAGCAACGGGAAACGGCCTTGCAATTGAATCGGAGAATCGAGTTTAAAGTATTGCGTACGAATTATAAGCCGGGACCGAACTCTTTATTCAATCCGAACCAGATGGCTGTTGCTGCTGAAGAAGGAACTAAAAAAATCGGAGAGACTCAGTTGAGGGAATTAAGGGCGGTAAAAGGCCGTTTTTTTACTTTGCAGTTGGGCGTATTTAAAAATGTACCTGCTGTCCTCAATCAGTTTCGGGTAGTGTTTACAGAGAAATTAAGCCATGGGGTTGTGCGTTATTGTACCGGTGTATACGATACCCGTGAAGAAGCACAACAAGCTGCTGCAGCTTTAAAACAAAAAGGGATCGGGTATCTGATTAAAGAATTCGAATTCAGCCATTGAACTATTTCAAAAAAGTCTTTCGTAACCGGTAATCGGGCTATTGCGGTTGTGTACTGTTCTTCGGAGGGCTCGGATTATTGATTGCATTTATATTGGAATATAAGTATTCCCGGAAAAAATAAATCCTTTCCTGTTTAAAGGAGCCACGTGAAAGCGTGGTTTTTTTTTTATATAGGAATAATATAGTCCAAAGTAGATAGAATAAAATTTTAGCTAAAATGAATAAATTGTATAATTCATTTGCTTTTTTATCTAAAAATAGTTATTACCTTTGTTTCGGTACAAAGAGTTGTACCCAAGTTTGTAATAACATGATGTAAAGTTTAATCTTTTTCAATAGGAAGTCGGCAAAACTTTTACGAAATAAGAAAGATGAACTGTATGTCGCGTAGAGATATGTGAGCGATACGTTTATCCTCTTATTTCTGGGACTGCCGACTCCACTATTGAGAGGTAGACTATCGGTCACTTCTATATCTTGGAGTGTGGGCATACAATGAAAAAGGTGAAACATGAAAAAAGTATTAATCTGTCTAATCTACTTGCAGAGGGATTATTGACAGTGGTGTGTGAAAAGAATGATCTGGTGTGGACAGTTCCTTTCTCAGTAGAGCTTCATGCGCAAATTGTAAAAGAATTATTGTCGAAATTTAAGATTTCGGATAGCTGAAAAATCGATAAAAAATGCTGTTTGTTTGAGGTTTTTAGGGGGATTTTTTGTATATTTGTAACATGAAAAAGATATCGAAAAACACAGTTTTTATCACTCCGGTACGTCCTACCGAACGAAAATTTATCCTTGATTCTATGATAGCTTCTTTCCGTATAGAAGGGATTTTTATTCCGGAAGCAAAAGTTCAGGCTATTTATGCCCGGGTAAATGAAAAACTCAAAAAATAGTTTCTATAATTCTTTGCATCGGGAGATAATTTTTTTCGCTGACCCGCTGTACAGCAACGACGTAGTCCCTGAAATGTATTTTATCGAACCTTAATCCTTCATAGCCTTGTTTGCGTACCATTAGATTCGCCAGGATACGGGCCGTCCGGCCATTTCCTTCCCGAAAAGGATGGATGAAAAGCAATTCTCCGTGGACGATGGCTACATCTTTGGCTAAAGAAGCCTTATCGGGATAAGTATCGGGTAATTTTTTCAGAATTTCATCTTCAAAAAATTGCATGCTCTGTGGTATAAACAGAGCAGAAGGGAAGAGGAATCCTCCTTTCGACATATTGACCGTCCGGTATCTTCCTGCAAAGGTGTAGAGTTCTTTCAGAGCCAGTTTATGTATATTGCGGATATATTGACAGTCGAAACGAGTGGCGGTAGTCAGTGTTTCGGTCAGCATGATTTCAGCTAACAGGAATCCTTCGAATTCTGCTTCTGCAATCTCCCCGGGACGGGTTAAACCGAGCCGGTTAGGCAGACATTGGCTTTCTTCTTCATTTGTCGTATACTTGCTCATGACAAAATAGCTGAATAGACTGCTGTAAATATAAGTATTTTTCAGGACTTATTTTTCAGATGCTTATCTTTATAACCGCTTATACTTTATTTCCCCGAATTTTGTTTTATCGAACTGCCGAATAGGAGATCATAGACAAAGGAGAGAAGCGGGTTATTCTAAAAATCCGTTTCAAAGACCCGGTGTTAAGACACCTCGTGTCGGAAATAAATCTGTATCTTTGTACAAATAAAACGATCGAACGATGAAATCAGATTATATTCCGGCCCCGATAGATGTCAGCGATATACAACTACCTTCGGAATTATGCGAATTGGCCGAGATCATTGCAAAAAATGTACATGAAGTATGGGCTGCAGGCCGTTTGGCCGAAGGATGGAAATATGGTCCCGAAAGAAATGATATGCTTCGTACTCATCCCGGTTTGGTGCCTTATGAGGAATTGTCCGAAACGGAAAAAGATTACGACCGCCGGACAGCCATGGAGACTTTAAAATTGATTCAGAAAATCGGCTTCGGGATAAAAAAAGTGAAAAACTAAACGTTTTTCACTTCGACACCGATTCTTTTATATTCTTTGGTTAGGATATCTGCAAATTGTTCGATATCCAGTTTCTTGGCGATGATTTTTTTTTCCTTATCCAGGAGATACATGACCGGAGTAGAATCGATGTGATAGTATACCCTGAAATTAGTTTGATTCTGAGGATCCCAACAGTTGATGAAATCGAATAGTTCATGTTCGGTAACAAAATTTTCCCATTTTTCTTTATCGTTCTGAGTGTGTACGGCAAATACTTTGAAACCATAAGGTTTGAATTTATCCAGTAATCCTGTTTTGACCTGAGGTACCTGTTTTTTACAATGTCCGCAATCGGCTTCCCAGAAAAGCAATAACGTAAAGGGGGCTTCGGTTTCATATAGACTGACCCAATCGCCGTCCATAGTCGGCAGCTTCAATTCCTGCGCTTTCAGGCCGATCAGATTATATTGCGTAAGGATCACTTCCCGTTCGATATTTTCGAGGGTCTTTTTGTCTACCCAGTCGGCCTCGCCTGTCAGGTAATATTTTTTTGCCAGATATACAAAGGCGGCGTCCATTCCCATATACTTGTTCGATAGGGCATAATTGAAACAATAGCTTACCAGATAGCGGAACATGGCTTTACAACCTCTCGATTTTTCAATGATATTCACCGATTCTTTATAGACACTATCCGGAATCATCAATACTCTGGTATTGAAGAATTCGTCGAGCTTACTTTTGAAAATAGGAGTGCGGATTAAAGTACTGTCCTGAAAATTAGTATTGTCCCAATAATGTGCCTTTGAAAAGAGGTATTCTTTTTTTTGTATTTCAAAATCCCGGTTGGGGGTATTTTCAGGTATTTCTTTTGAAAAATCAGGAGTAGGAACGGAGAGTGTAAAATTGGCGAAGGTAGCTAAAGCCGAGTTCGGAAATTGTTTGCAAAGTCCGGCGATATGATCACGGACTTCCTTATCGATCTGATCGAATCGGGCGGAATATTTCTTTTTTGCTTCGGGGCTTGTTTTTGCCGGATCTTTTTCCATGGCTTCTTTGATCTGCCGGCTTTTTTGGGTTGCCGAAGTCATTACTTTTTGAAAACCCAGAAAAGCTGTATTTTCAGGCGAACCTTCAAAACGGATTTTATCTATGACCTGGAGGGTATCGGTTGTGATGGAAAAATTTTGGTTATCCCCGATCATAATATCGAAATAATTACTGGGGGAGAAAAGGAGAATATACATTCCCCGTGCCAGTTTTTTATTGTTTTTCTGGAAATATCCCGTACCGTTGCTATTGATTTGGGCCGTATCTACAGCGTAAACTTTTCCCTCGAAATAATTGGCGAGGATAACTTGTTTATTAGACATTTGTGGAATATTCACCTGGATTTTATATCCCTGTGCAAACGAACCGA
Organism: Odoribacter sp.; assembly: GCF_985060555.1. Lineage (NCBI taxonomy): Bacteria > Pseudomonadati > Bacteroidota > Bacteroidia > Bacteroidales > Odoribacteraceae > Odoribacter > Odoribacter sp. The sequence continues at coordinate 43,870 of NZ_CFKYFN010000090.1, forward strand.
CGGACTGAAAGCACAGTCCGCATACCAAAAGTAAGAATAAATTTTTCATATTCATCGAATTATACACACACCTAAATACCCTTTCGGGCTATACTTAGTTCTTGAAATAATCGGCGATCACCTTGTCGGCTGCTTCAAAGCCCAACCGGGAAGCGATCTCCAGGTCTTTTAAAGCTTCCTCGGATTGGTAGAGTGCCATTTTAGCAATGGCCCGGTTATAATAGGAACGGGCACTCGAAGGATCGATATCGATCGCTTCGGTGTAATCCCTGACCGCTGCTTCTAGTTGGCCTTGTTTCTGCAATACTACTCCCCGATTGAAATACAGAGCACTGGAATTCAAACCGAATTCTTTTGCCTTCGCAACTTCTAAATCGACATTTTTTCCGAGGCGCAGGGCTTCGTTATAATCTTTTAAAGCCCCTTCGAGATCGTTCATCCTGAACCGGGCTATTCCCCGGTAATGGTAAGCCTGGATAAAATCGGGACGCAGGCTGATCGTCTGGGAATAGTCCTGAATGGCATTGGCATAAATACCCAGATTTTCATAAAGAATACCCCGGTTAAAATAAGCATCTGCATGATCCGGATAATTGGCTATGACATAGTTGAAATCTGCTAAAGCTTCTTTGTAACGGCGGGTATTGGCATACGAAATAGCCCGGTTGTAATAAACCGGAAACCAGGTATTGTTTATACTCAGAGCGTTGTCGAACTCGGTAATCGCTTGCTCATACAGGTTTTGTTTCATATATTCCAGTCCACGCTTATTAGCCTGTTTCACTTTACTGTTACAGGCTGTCAGGAAAATTACTACTATAAGCAATAATTGATATCTCATTGGAATATGATTTTCTATACACTATTCGGGCAGATGCCCAACGATTTGACAAAGTTAACGAATCGTCCTGAATAATTAAAACATTGATTCTATTTTTCTCTCTCTTTTCCATATAATTTCGGGATTAGATCCGCCCGATGGATTCTACGGAGCAGGGTCATGATCTGTTCCCGGAATTCTCTTTTATACCAAAAGAAAAACATGTTTTGTTGTTTTTTTTCTTTTTCTGATTTTGCTGTGTCGATTTTTTGTAGCGAATAGGGGTGATAACCGGAATAGTAAATGGTGGTCGCCACAGTCATCGGCGTGGGGGTAAAGTCTTGCACCTGTTCGAGTTTAAAATCCAGAGCTTTTGTGGCTACAGCTAATTCCGCCATATCTTCGGGGCGGCAACCCGGATGAGAGGAGATAAAATAAGGAATGATTTGTTCGTTCAAACGGTGTTTTCGGTTAATCTCATCGAAAATCGATTTCAGTTGCTGGAACAAACCGAAAGCAGGTTTGCGCATCAAACCTAACACTGTAGGAGAACAATGTTCGGGAGCAACTTTGAAACGTCCGGATACGTGGTGACGAATGACAGTCTCAAGATATCGTCTATTCGTTTTATCAACTTCTTTATTTCCTGTATCACTTAAACACAAATCATACCGGATCCCGGAACCGATAAAGCAATGTTTGATGCCGGGAACCTGACGGGCCTCTTCGTAAATTCGTAATAAGGGTCCGTGGTCTGTATTCAGGTTTTTACATACGGTCGGATAGGCGCAGGAAGCCCGTTTACACAACCGGCAAATTTCCTCATTTTTACCTTTCATGTGATACATATTGGCCGAGGGGCCTCCCAGGTCGGTAACGGTACCTTTAAAGTCGGGCATGGCGGTGATTTGTTCCAACTCTTGCCGTATCGATTCAGGAGAGCGCGAAACAATGAATTTTCCTTGATGGGCAGAGATGGTGCAAAAAGCACATCCCCCGAAGCATCCCCGGTGCAAAGTCACGGAATGCCGGATCATATTATAGGCCGGAATTTCTTTCCCTTTGTAACGGGGGTGAGGCAGACGGGTGAACGGTAAAGCATAGACGGCATCGAGTTCCCGGGTAGTCGGCGGAGGATAAGGAGGATTGACAATCACTTGCCGGTTATCTACGGGCTGAATCAGACGGGCCGCTTCGATACTGTTCGATTCTTCTTCGATATACCGGAAATTTTCGGCATGGTGTTTTTTATTACTCAGACAAGATTCGTGGGAGTGTAGAATGATCGTTCGCCACTTTTTATTGGTCGCGACAGTTTCATCACCGGCTCTCAGGACGGCGGTCTGTGGTATGTTGGTCAGATTGCGGAAGGGAATTCCTTTTTGCATCAACCGGCAAATATCGGTCAACGGTTTTTCTCCCATACCGTAGATCAGCATATCGGCTCCACTATCGATCAGGATAGAGGGTTGTAAGGTATCCTTCCAGTAATCGTAATGGCTGAGACGGCGTAAAGAAGCTTCGATTCCTCCGATAATCACCGGGGTATCGGGATATAGTTTTTTCAGGATACGGGTATAAACGATCGAAGGCATATCGGGACGTGCACCTGCCCGTCCATCCGGGGTATAGGCATCGTCCGACCTCCGGCGTCTGGCAGCAGTATAATGGTTGACCATCGAATCCATACTTCCGGCACTGACACCGAAGAACAGACGGGGAGTACCTAGTTTTCGGAAATCCCTTAAATCATCCTGCCAGTTGGGTTGAGGCACCAAAGCGACTTTCAGTCCCAGAGATTCCAGTAATCTTCCTACGACAGCTCCTCCGAAAGAAGGATGGTCGACATAGGCATCTCCTGAGAACAGGATGACATCCGGAACATCCCAGCCTCGTTCCTTTACTTCTCTGACAGAAGTTGGAAGCCATTGTAATGTTTGCGTCGTATTCATTCATTTGAGATATTGCGCAAAGATAACTAATTTTTGTACCTTTGCCCTCCCCAAAGTTGAAAACCTCGGTGACCGAAGAGCGTCTTTGGGTATTTTTAGATGTTTTTGACGATATGAAAAAAGTAAATATTATCAGTCTGGGGTGTTCGAAGAATCTGGTCGATACCGAAATGCTGTTGAAACAACTGGATCAGGCAGGCTATGATACTGAAACCGATGTAGAAAATTCGGATGCAGAGGTGGTTATTGTGAATACCTGTGGATTTATCGGGGATGCGAAAGAAGAATCGGTAAATACCATTTTGGAACAAGTGGAACGGAAGAAAGAAGGGATTGTAGAACAAGTATATGTGATCGGTTGTTTATCACAACGTTATGGAGCAGAACTTCAAGAAGAAATTCCAGAGGTTGATGCTTTTTTCGGTAAGTTCGATTGGAAAGGGGTATTGGAGCGGATGGGTGAACATTTCGACGAGCGGATCCGTAATCAACGGGTTTTAACTACACCGGACCATTATGCTTATCTGAAAATTTCGGAAGGATGTAACCGCACTTGCTCTTATTGTGCTATACCGATCATGACCGGAAAACACAAGTCCAGGGATTTTGAAGAATTGCTGGAAGAATGCCGGGCATTGGTAAAGGGGGGAGTCAAGGAAATTTTGGTGGTCGCTCAGGACTTGACTTATTACGGTATAGATTTGTATGGAAAAAATCGGTTGGCAGAACTGATCGGGCGGATTGCAGATATAGAGGGCCTGGAATGGATTAAGCTGCATTATGCTTACCCGGCCGGATTTCCGTTAGAATTGTTAACGGTGATGCGTGAACGTCCTAATGTATGCAAATACCTGGATATCGCCCTGCAACATTGTAGTGATCATATGCTGCAACAGATGCGAAGAGGCATATCTAAGAAACAAACCATAGAACTGATACGTAAAATCCGGCAGGAAGTACCCGGGATATTTATCCGTACGACTCTAATGACCGGACATCCCGGGGAGACTGCCGAAGACTTTGAGGAACTTTGTGAATTTGTCCGGGAAATGAGGTTCGAACGCTTGGGAGTATTCCCTTATTCACATGAAGACGACACCTGGTGTGACCGGCATTATCAGGATGATGTTCCCGAAGAAATCAAGAGGGAACGGGCCGGGCGAATCATGCAGATACAAGCCGGTATAGCCGAAGAGATCGGGCGTTCACAAATCGGACAGGTTGTGAAGGTACTTATCGACCGGCAGGAAGAGGAGTATTATGTCGGGCGTACCGAACACGATTCTCCTGAAGTAGACCCCGAGGTTTTGATTCCTGGTGAGAGAACTTTGCAAGTCGGTGAATTTTACCGGATGGTGATTACCGGGGCAGACGAATACGATTTATTTGCTGAAATCAGGGAAGAAGAATAGTTTGCACTGTATAATTATAATAAAAAACGGAAAACAATGAAAGAAATGAAATTAATGTTGTTGGTGCTGCTGGTTGCGGTAACCGGATGTAAAAGTAGTGACAATTCACTGACTTTGTTAAGAGCCAAAGAATGGCAATTGAAGTCGATGACTGAAAATGGAAAGGAAGTAAAGAATCCTCAGCAAATTCCGACTCTGGTATTTAGCGATAGTAGTGCGGTATATGGTTCTGCAGGATGTAATCGTTTCTTCGGAACTTATGAAGTTGGGGAAAAAGGGAAAATGACCTTTAAGACCGGAGGGGCTACCATGATGTTTTGCCCGGATATGCCTTTCGAAGATGCTTATTTAAAGGCATTGAACAAGGTAGAGCAGTATACGGTAACGGATCAGGAGTTGCAGCTTAAAGGAAAAGATCAACTGCTCATCGTGTATGTACCTGTCGATACCACCCAACGCATCGGAGTGGCCGAGGACGATCACGGATGTAATGCAGCTGCAGGTTATACCTGGTCGGAAGTAAAACAGAATTGTATCCGTTTGTTCGAAGACGGCGTGCAGTTGGTGTCTGAAACGGATAAATCCAGTTCTTCGGCTGCTTATGTCGTTTTTGCTGCCGATTCGTTAAAAGCAGAAGTATATGTTCCCGGGCATGATAATCATCCGGTGCTCGACCGCCGTACTCTTCCTGCAGGAGGATATGTCTGGAACCAGGAAGATGACGACACTTACAATGTACGCCGGCTCGACGGGAAATGGGTGATCGAACAACGGGGGAAGGTACTGTATAAACAAGCTGACAAATAATATCGATAACTTAAAAGAGTCCTCATTGCCGGGGACTCTTTTTTTGGGAACTTATGAAGTTATTTAAATCTAGGTTTATTTCGTTAATAATTCGTCTTCGGTGATCGGAATTGTCGAACCGGTCGCTTCTGTCGGTCGTCTAACTTTTTCTATCACTGACCGGCGGAACTCCTCACTTCGCAAAAAACTTTACGTTACGTTTCCGTCAGACACCACCGGTCGGGTGTTCAGAAAAAGCAAGACGACACTCGCCAGAGTTCCAATGGTCTCCAATCCCGATCACCTCCGACTAACGTTATCACTGAATTGCAGCCCAGTCTTAATTTAAGAAAGATTATTCTCACTGGAAATAATCCGGATGGTCCGTCTTCCTGCTGCTGCAAATTTCCGGTTGTATTTTCTTTGCCGGTTAGCTCTGATGTCAGATGAAGGGGGGATACCGGAAGCTCGTGGGAGTAGTGAGTAATTACACTGACGACGGTATTGACAGGAGCTTATTCATTTACTGCGATTCGGATCGGTTTTTACAAAGGGAATCAAAACTTATTGAAAAAATGGCTTAAAAATAAATAACAGATAATTTAAAAATAGTTTGCTAAATTTTGTGGAAATGCTATTTTTGTATCAGTCATATTTTCAATTATAAAAAATAAGTCATATGAGTAAGAAAGAGAAAAGTATTGAACTGTTGAATAAAGCAGTAAACGATGAGTTATTGGCTGTACACCAAATATATGTATTTTCATTTCCGGTGTGATGATATGGGATTCGATCTGGTTTCCAATTTATTCAAACGGATCGCTATCCAGGAGATGATGCACGTTGAACAATTGGCCGAACGTATTTTATTCCTCAAGGGAGAAGTAGAAATGAAAGTGGCCGGAGAAGTGAGAAAGCTGACCGAGGTAAAAGATATGTTGGAACAGGCGGTGAAGATGGAAATGAATAGTGTAGACGATTACAACAAATGGGCCAACGAATGTGCCGCCAATGCAGATTCTGTATCTAAAAAATTATTCGAGACACTGACTGCCGAAGAAGAAGTTCATCAGGATCAGTTTGAAACCGAGCTGGATAATCTGGAGAAATTCGGAGATCATTATTTGGCCTTACAATCTATAGAACGTAGTAAGAGCGTAGCTACCGGTACTCCGGCAGAATAACGTCCCCAGACGTTTGATAACGAACGATAAATAACAAATCGGGATTGTAAGTATTTGTTATTTATCGTTTTTTTATTCACTATAATCTATTTTACTTATGTTAAATCAATTATTTTGGATTGTACCGATTTGTTCGGTAATCGCCTTGTTATTTGCCTGGTTTTTCTTCAAAGGGATGATGAAGGAATCGGAAGGCAATGAGACCATGAAACGGATTGCCGGCCATGTCCGCAAAGGGGCGATGGCTTATCTGAGACAGCAGTATAAGATTGTTGGGCTCGTATTCCTGGTCTTGTGTCTGTTTTTTGCCTGGATGGCTTATGGTCCGGGATTGCAGAACGGTTGGGTATGGTTTGCCTTTTTGACCGGTGGTTTTTTTTCCGGATTGGCCGGTTTTATCGGAATGAAAACAGCCACTTATGCTTCGGCCCGAACGGCGAATGCGGCCAGCCGGAGCATGAACGACGGTTTGAAAGTGGCTTTCCGTTCGGGAGCTGTAATGGGTTTGGTGGTAGTCGGACTGGCTTTGCTGGATATTTCTTTGTGGTGGCTGGTACTGGATTGCTTTGTCGAAGAAGCCAGTGCTACCCACAAAGCAGTGATGATTACGACTACCATGCTGACTTTCGGTATGGGGGCTTCTACCCAAGCCTTATTTGCCCGTGTCGGGGGCGGTATTTTTACTAAAGCGGCTGATGTCGGAGCCGATCTGGTCGGGAAAGTAGAAGCCGGAATTCCCGAAGACGATCCCCGTAATCCTGCAACTATTGCAGACAACGTCGGAGATAATGTGGGAGATGTCGCCGGTATGGGAGCCGATTTGTATGAGTCCTATTGTGGTTCGGTGTTGGCTACTGCTGCGCTGGGGGCTGCTGCTTTTATCACTGTGCCGGAATTACAATTCAATGCAATCCTGGCTCCGATGTTGATTGCCGCTTTCGGCGTGATCCTTTCGTTGTTGGGTATATTTATGGTAAAAACCAAGGAAGGGGCATCTCAGTTGCAATTGCTGAGGGCATTGGACCGGGGAATCAATACCAGTTCCGTGCTGATTGTGGCTGCCAGTTTTCTGGTGATTCATCTGCTGGGCCTGAGTTATTGGATTTGCGGCTCGGTGATTACAGGCTTGCTGACCGGTATCGTAATCGGAAAGGCGACGGAATATTACACTTCACATGCTTACAAACCGACTCAGGATATAGCTAAAAGTTCGGAGACGGGTCCTGCTACCGTGATTATCAAAGGGATCGGAACCGGAATGATTTCGACGGCAATACCCGTAATTACGATTGTGGTCGGTATCATATTGGCTTATTTATTTGCTGCACAATTCGATATGACCGATATGTCGATGGGATTGTATGGGGTAGGAATTGCTGCTGTGGGGATGCTTTCGACTTTGGGCATCACTTTAGCGACGGATGCTTACGGTCCTATAGCCGATAATGCCGGTGGAAATGCTGAAATGAGCGAACTGGGAGCCGAAGTCCGGCAGCGGACAGATGCATTGGATGCCTTGGGAAATACGACCGCAGCGACCGGAAAAGGGTTTGCTATCGGTTCGGCTGCATTGACGGGTTTGGCTTTACTGGCTTCGTATATTGAAGAAATCAAAATCGGTTTGATCCGTTTAGGGCATACGACACTCGAGGTCGGAGGGAAAGTGGTCGATACAGCTTCGGCAGGTTTGAAAGATATGATGACTTATTACGATGTGAATCTGATGAACCCGAAAGTGTTGGCCGGCGTATTTATCGGTTCGATGATGGCCTTTTTATTTTGTGGGCTGACGATGAATGCGGTAGGGCGTGCGGCACAGAAAATGGTCAACGAAGTAAGACGGCAATTCCGCGAAATTAAAGGGATTATGGAAGGAAAAGCCGAGCCCGATTATGCCCGTTGTGTAGAGATCTCTACCCGTGGAGCACAGCGTGAAATGATCTTTCCGTCTTTGCTGGCTATTATTATTCCGATTATTGTCGGATTGATTTTTGGTGTAGCCGGTGTAATGGGACTTTTAGCCGGAGGATTGGGTTCCGGATTCGTTTTGGCGGTTTTCATGGCTAATTCCGGGGGAGCTTGGGACAATGCCAAGAAATATGTCGAAGAAGGTCATCTGGGAGGTAAAGGTTCCGAATGTCATAAGGCAACGGTAATCGGGGATACGGTCGGAGATCCGTTCAAAGATACTTCCGGGCCGAGCCTGAATATCCTGATTAAACTTATGAGCATGGTTGCCATTGTAATGGCAGGTGTAACTTGTATGTTCAGTCTGTTGTAGATGCAGAAAGATACGATACTTTCAAGCATTGAAAATTTTCTATATATTATCTGCTTAATATTTTTATGGGATAGAAAACTCTTTAGAACTACTTTGGGTAAAATAGGGATTATTGCTAATGTCTGCTTGAAGAATTAAAATGATAAGTCGAGATAGTCATCCCTTAAAAAGTATATTTCAGCGAGGCCGTTTTCTCTCTAAGTGTCTCGCTGATTTTTTCTATAAACCAACAAGTCTCCCTCATGTTTTTTTGAAGTTATATACTATGTCTAACAAGTTTTGACATGCACCCCAAAAGTTTTGTGTCCAACTTTTAGGGTGCATGTCAGATATGTCTGACAGGGGTATTTGTATGTTGGAATCAAGGGAGCTGGTTTATTTTGGTACAAAGGAGAAGATTCGCTTGTTTTTTGGGGGTGCAGCTTATGTTAGATTTTCCAAGATGAGATTGAGATTTACGTTTGCCATTATAAAGCATAATTTTGATATACTACCTATTCAATATATGGAAACTTGCATGCTATATATTCTATAAATCAGTAAAGAAATGCTATTTAAGTAATGACTAATTAGAAAAGACTAAAGAATGGATAATGATAATACAAAACAATAAATTTAAAGTTCAATCTTTTCAGCTTACATGTAACCACCCATGAGTATTTGCATTGCTTATTATTTTACACCTATAATAATGATTTATCCTCGTTCAATATATCTAACATATCAATTATATCCTTTTTCATTTTATCAGTATGAACAGATCTAATTTTAGGGCAAAAATTGGTAATACGGTTAGCTAGACATCGAAATTTTGCGTATTGTTTATTATCATAATAGAAAATAGCCAATAAATACAAAGGAGTGAGTCTGCTAGGAACCATTGCAAATGCTTTTTTATAATATTGTTCTGCTTTGTATGCATTACCCAGACTTGCATAGAGCTCTGCCAACAATAGTGCAAAATCAGGGTTATTGCTAATTGTATGTCCTTTTTTTAATATCTCAATGCTTCTTATATAATTCATCTTATTTTTTAAAAAAATGGCATAATCAAGCAAAAACCTGTCATTGTTTGCAAGACGATCATAGTTATCCAGAAAGTCACTTTCTTTTCTTATCTCGAATATGCACATTTCGGAACGATGTTTGCTTTTCTCCCATCTCATTGTGGTATTCACTGTAGCGAGATAATCAGGTAATCGTAATGTCGTAAAAATGAACATAGATGATAACATCAATAACGTAAATTTACACGGTATAACACCTCTATCTGAATTCTCTCTTAAAGACATTAAAACTACCAATACAATTATAATGGGAATCAAATGTAGTGGATAAGAAGTACATGAAATTATTAATATAGAGATAATACCATAAGCAAATATTCGATTATTGCCAGATAGCTGTTTTTTAATTATAAAAAACAAAATGAAAATGAAAAAAAGTAATCCGATAATACCTGTTTCATAAATGATATTTAAATATTCATTGAAAGCGTAATAAGGAGTATCTGCATATTTAACCCAATTTGACTCAAAACCATGTTTTGCATAGAATTTTTCTTGTGCTATGATATATTGTTTGGAAAATGTACCAATACCAGTACCAGTAACCATTGGGCTGTCCAATTCACACAAGGATACTTGCCAAATGTGGAATCTGCCGTTAACTGACTCTGGTCGAATATAATAGCCTGTTGCCATAATAATTAAGATGGCTAATACCCCTATAGCAAGTAAAGCTTTTTTGTGTCTTAAATAATTAATTCTGTTCCTAATACGCCTTGTCGTTAAAATGAATATTGCAATGGGAATGCCGAATCCCAACAAAGCACTTCGACTCCCAGATAATACTAGCATAATAATGATAAAAATTGATGCTATCAGACTTAAGTAATAGGATGCTTGAAAAAGCATTGCTGTTTTGTCGTATTGAGTATCTTGCTTTCGATATACGGCAAATAAAGAATAATTGGAGATAATATGCAAAACCATAATAACTCCAAGTACAGCGAGAAAAATTCCAAAAGGACCCGGATTAAGAAAAGTACCTGTTACCGAAAATGAAGTGTGCCTTGAATCTAATATACCTAAGAATTGTCCTGTTCCAACTAGTGACTGGAAGATTTCAGTAACAGCCAACAAACAGATCAAAATATACTTTACATGGAAACAATGTAATATAATGCGAAATGCAAAATATAGAACGAAAAATAACTGTACGGAATATATATCAGATTTGTCGGATAGTGCATTATTATATTCATTCATAAAAATGAAATATAGATAAGCAACAAATATGGATACGTCGATTATATCGAACTTATGTTTTCTAACATATGCAATTAATAAAGCCTCGCATAGTAAGGTTGTGCTAGCTATACCTAGTAGAAAATGCTGATGATTCAATTCTTCTCCTTGATAAGTAAACATTATACAATATAATGTCACACTTCCATAAGTTGAAAGGATATTCAAAAGCCCTTTGATGCCACATGTCTTCATCTTTAATTTGTAGTTTCTGGGTAGAAGATAACAATGACAGAAACAATATTTTCGAAATAATTCTCTCCATTGCTCGCGTCAAAGCTCTTGTCGTAATAGACAAGCCCTTCATTATATAAAAACTCCAGACTTTTCTTCAGGCTGATTTCGTCTGGAATTGACTTGTTACGATTGATTGCAGATGCTACTAACTCTGAATGCAGTTTTTTGAAAGAACGTGGCTTATCATTGGTCCTATACAATATTTCCACTTCCAAAGAGTCTGTACTCCAAGATAAAGATTTGATATTCTTGTTATTGATATATTCTTTGTATGATATTTTATTTTGGTCGCGTTCGATTCTGTATGTGTGTTTATTTGTCAAATAATATTTTTCGATTTGATGAAAACTATTCCATTGAATATTGTTGATTAGACGAACGAATTCAAATATTTTCCATTGGTCTTTCCGGTTAAAAGTATTACGTAAAATAATATGTGACAATTTGTATAAGTTCCATATAGGATCATCTTCATTAATTTCTTTATAATACACGCTGGAGGAGTTGACGGTTAGCGGTATAGTAACGTGTCGAAACATCTTGTAATCTAAGAAAAATCTTAAAAATCGCAAATTGGAACAAGCCTCGATTATATCTTCCGTGGTTTCCTCTGGGAGACCTGTCAAAACATTAACCCCACCTAATATTACTTTATGGAAATTTGCGAATTTTACATATAATAAATTACTCGAAAATGTATTTTTTTTGTTGATTTTTTTTAATAAAATACTACTTGCGCTTTCATAGCCTATTTGGGCATATATAATGCCAGCATCGAACATTTTTTTAATTGTTACATAATCCAGATCTTTAGTTATTATTTCAGCTAATACTATTTGAAAACGTGGAAATTCATTTTTAATCTCAATAAAGCTATCTAAAAGAAGATGAAAACGTTCCATATCTTTCCCGATTAGATCATTGTCCAGGAATTGAAATTCGAAAATTTCATATGTATTGATCATATATTTGATCTCTTGTGTTATTTTGTCTATCGCTTTTAAACGGTATTTGTAATCCGTATTGAGATAACAAAAGTGACATTTGTTCCAATGACAGCCACGACTTCCTTCTATGGTTATATAAACAGGACTATCGACATTCAGTTTTTTCCTTGTCTCAAAAAAATCAGAATAATCAGGGAACAATACCAAATCAGTCATATTTAAATATTGATTATTCCGTTTATTCGATACTAAAATCTCATTATTACTTTTATATGCGATGTTGCTTACCTGCTGAAGAGTGGTAATATCATTTGTTCGTTCGAGATAACGTAACAATTCGAGTAAAGGAGTTTCACCTTCTCCCCAAATAGCATAATCGAACTGAGTAAATTTATTTAAATATGTTATTGCGTTATCTTTGGTATTAATTCCACCCACAATAATAGGGATAGTTGGATCGATTTTTTTGATTTTTTCGGCGATAATTGACGCAAATAACCATTGATCCATTTTCATGGCAAATCCCCAGCACAGCACTTCAGAAAAATCTATTGAGGACAACAAATCATCTATTGTTTTTTCCATTTGCTTGTATGCAGACTCCATATAGCGGGCGTAAAAATCCGGTTCTGATGTTAAATGTCTCGGGTTGATACTTTGTAAAATTACTTTAATTTCATTATATATATGTTGATCATTATTTCGGAAGGCTATATAGTTTAAATACAAGAGCATATTGTACATTTCGTCACACGCTTTTAAATTGGAGAATAAAAAATCGTGCTGAAGAGTAAAAAAATATAGATTCCAGTATAATATTGAAACTTTGTAGTCGTGCTTCTCAAGCCATGCTTTCAGTATAGAATGAGCAGGCGAAGGAATATTGATTTGAACAGGCGGAGACCAATTAAGTATAATTCTTTTTGGCATAGCAAATAATATTAGTTCGTAAAATGAGGATAATATCAGTAAAGTAACATCTATGTTTGATGCAATACTACAAAATGTAAATGATGGATGCAAGTGTAATCATGAATTATTTTATTTTAGACAAAATTTCATAAAAATATTTATGTGGCTTACGAATAGGATCACATCCTGAAAACTAATTGAATACTATGCAGATAAACTGATTCTGGGTGCTGTAGCCATTATAATGTTTGTCCGAACCGGATTTTTTCGCGATTTCCTAATGTTTTTTGGGAAATTTGGGCAGTTATTTGAGTGAAAGAAGTTGAATTTGCTATGTGAAATAGGCGAGTTGTTACCTTAGCTTTTTTAGTTTATACTTCCTATTTTGTTTTTTTCGAATTTATTTAAGACAATATTGCGTCAGTTCTGATAAATAGTTACTATATATTTTGTAAATTTAAAAATATTGTATAACTTTGAATATATTTGAATATATTTGATTATTTTTTGGTCTTTAAAGAATTAAACTATGATAGATTTGAAAAATTATGTGAATTGTGCTCCGAGTGTTTTAACGATTGCACCGACTTATAGATGTACTGCAGCCTGTAAAGAGTGTTGTTTTAGATGTACGCCCCAAGTTAAACAAATTTTAGAAACTGATAAAATTTTGCAATATATAGATGAAGCTGTGGAAGCCTTTCCCTCTCTGAAAATTATGGTTTTGACGGGTGGAGAGTGTTTTTTGGTTGCGGATGATATTCCTCGAATGATATTACGTGCGAAATCTCATGAGCTGATGTCTCGTGTTGTGTCTAATGGGTTTTGGGCGACTTCTTATGAGGCTGCCATAAAAAAATTGGCTCCTCTTGTGAATGCAGGTTTAACAGAATTAAATATTAGTACAGGAGACAATCATCAGGTGTATGTACCTTTTGAGAATGTAGTGAATGGATTGAGGGCGGCTTATGAACTTGGGATTAGGTCAATGGCTGTTTCCGTTGAGTCTCCGCCGAATGCCAAATTTACTTCTGACATTATTAAGAATCACCCTTTTTTATCTTCGTTGATAAATAAAGGTGTGTTATTTGTGATAGATGCTTCTTGGATGAGATTTAGCACTGAAGAGAGTGTGTACAATGGAGCAAAATCATTTTTCTTGGAGAATTTCGAGACACACAAGCCTTGTAAATATATTTACGATAACATTGTTATTAATCCTTATTCTCAGATGCTTGCTTGTTGTGGACTTACAGTGGAATATAATAAATATCTTAAATTAGGAGAGATCGGTAACGGAAATTCTATTTCGGATTTATATTATAATCAATTTTCGGATTTGTTTAAATTTTGGTTGCATGTTGATGGCCCTGCCGTTATTTATGACAAGGTTGCTAATATTCGTAAAATGGAGAAAAAAATATTCCCGCATGAATGTGAATATTGTATTGAGTTAATGCGGGACGAAAGTAATCACGAGGTTATGAGAACACTTTTGAAAACCGAATTGCCAGGAATTCTTTTTAGGCATTTGATAAGAAATGCTTCATTGAAAATTAATAATTAAAATTTGACTCTTATGAAAACACCTAAACCAATTGTTGTAAAATCTGTTTCGGGAGCTGTTGCCGCAAGTATTTTAGTTTCGTCGTGTTTGCCTGGTTACGATTTTGATGATAGTTATTACGGTCCGCATGCAGATAATCTCACTCATGGGGAATCATTTTTTGAACTTAGTGAGAGTAATCTGTCCGAAGAGTTTTTTCACAAATTAAAAGCCATACAACAAATTGTTGAAACTGTTCTTATTGACAAAAAAGAGGCGAGACAATTCGCAAATAACCCTACTGAGTATGTTGCGTCCAAAGAAATACACTTTAATGTGGTGCTTCATGAAGCTGAACGTAGATTGTTGTTTGCGTTTGCTGATGACGATATCTTGAAGGCTGTTAAAATGAAAAATATTGAGACATTTTTAGCTTTGTGCTCAGAGAAAGGATATATCGGTGTTATTAATGAAGAGAACAAACCTGAGAATATTCGAGCGATGTTTAAGACCGATGAAGATTATGAGGAATTTATGCATCTAATTGAAAATCTTGATGGGTATAATCCTACAACGCGAGCTGTAGCTGGAGTTCCTGTCGTAGTAGTAGCTGGTGCGCTAATTTTTGTTGGAGCTGCTGTAATATATGCAGCTGCAGCTGGGATTACAGTTGGAGCTGGTACTGTTGCTGCGTATGAAACAGGAGTTGCTGTAAATCAGGCCGTATATGTTAATTCCGAGACAAGTGTGCGAAGTTCAGCGATGGAAGTCAATGAACCGGTGTTGAGAATATGGACAGAGAACAATGGTTTAATAAGTAGCGATGCTTTCTACACGGAGATGATTGATAAGCAAGTGAACTTGCTTATGGAGTTGATCGAAAAGGAGTTTCCTATTTCTGTTTCTGCATTGGATGCTGTTAGGGATATACTGAAAATTCAATTGGAGGGTTATTATGGGCTTCGAAAGTAATAGTATTTCCATTCCGTTTCATTGGAGCGGCGGGATATTGGCAATAACGATTGTCGTTTCGATTATTTTGGTCGGTACAGGATTTTATATAGCATCGTTAAATTGGCCGACTGTGATGCTGTGGTTGAAGTATTTATTGATAATTGTTTTCTTTATTGCTATTATTGTCGGTGTAGGCTATATGCCGATACGCTTAAAAGCGGATAATGGAAAAATAATGGTAAAAAACTTATTCGGTTCGCCCCAAATACTGTTGAGCGAGGTGGTAGAGGTAGTCCGGATTTCGAAGTCCGATATAAACGGTTCTATAAAAACTTTCGGGAGTGATGGTTTTTTTGGATATATAGGGCGGTTTAGGAATAATAAATTAGGCAATTATTCAATGTATGTAACGGATATGAATAACTTGATTCTGGTTCGTACTGGTAATAAGAAATATGTTTTCAGTTGTTCGCGTCCCCAGGAGTTTGTCGAATTCGTCAATTTGCAATTAAAACGGTGATACGCCGTTTTAATTGTTTGTGCCTTCTTTTCTATCAAAAATTCTAAGGTTATTCGTTGGAAAATGATTATATTTGCATGTTTTGTGAAAAAATCAATTAAACTATAATATGAGCGAAGAGATAGAGAAAAACGAAAGAGAGTATTCCGCCGATAGTATTCAGGTACTGGAAGGTTTGGAGGCAGTGAGGATGCGTCCCTCCATGTATATCGGAGACGTTAATGTCAAAGGGTTGCACCATTTGGTTTATGAGGTCGTAGATAACTCTATAGACGAAGCTTTGGCTGGATTTTGTGATCATATTCAGGTAACTATAAACGAAGATAACTCGATCTCTGTGAGAGATAACGGTCGGGGTATTCCGACAGCACGCCATTCCAAAGAGAATAAATCGGCTCTGGAAGTGGTTATGACCGTATTGCATGCCGGAGGTAAGTTCGATAAAGATTCTTATAAAGTGTCCGGTGGTTTGCACGGGGTAGGTGTTTCCTGCGTCAATGCGCTTTCTACAACTTTAATTGCAGAAATTCACCGGGAAGGAAAAATCTGGAGACAGGAATATCACAAAGGGATTCCTGCCGGAGATGTACAGGTGGTGGGAGATACCGATCGCACCGGGACTACGATTACTTTCTTGCCGGATGATACGATTTTTTATGTTACCGAGTATAAATACGATATCTTGTCGGCCCGGTTGCGGGAGTTGGCTTATTTGAACAAAGGGATTCGTTTATCGTTGACCGATAAACGGGAGATCGATCCGGAGACCAATGCTCCCCGGCATGAAGTGTTCTTTTCTCAACACGGTTTGAGTGAATTTGTCGAATACCTCGATAATACCCGGGAAAAACTGATCGAAGATACGATCGATATCGCGACAGAAAAGAATGGAATCCCTGTGGAGGTCGCTTTGCATTATAATACGGGTTTTACAGAAAATGTATTTTCTTATGTCAATAATATCAATACGATAGAAGGGGGTACTCACCTGACCGGTTTCAAACGGGGATTGACGACGACCCTGAAAGCTTATGCCGAGAGTCACGGAATGCTTTCAAAACTGAAATTCGATATCAATAGCGATGATTTCCGCGAAGGATTGACGGCTGTGATTTCGGTGAAAGTGGCAGAACCACAGTTTGAAGGTCAAACTAAAACGAAATTGGGGAATACAGAAGTCGGTACCGCTGTTTCACAAGCAGTATCTACTGCCTTGGAAAACTATCTCGAAGAAAATCCGAGAGAAGCTAAGGCAATTGTGGATAAGGTCATTTTGGCGGCCACTGCCCGTCATGCAGCCCGTAAAGCCCGTGAGCTCGTACAGCGTAAAACTGTATTGAGTGGCTCCGGTTTGCCCGGTAAACTGGCCGACTGTTCGGATAATGATCCGGCAAAATGTGAAATCTTCCTGGTCGAGGGAGATTCAGCAGGGGGTACGGCAAAACAGGGACGTGACCGTCGTTATCAGGCTATTTTACCCTTGCGGGGAAAAATCCTGAATGTAGAGAAGGCCATGATGCACCGGGTATATGAAAGCGATGAAATAAAAATAATTTTCCAGGCACTGGGGATTACGATCGGTACCCAGGAAGACTCTAAAGCCGTTAACCTGGAAAAGTTGCGTTACCATAAGATTGTGATCATGGCCGATGCCGATGTCGATGGTGCACATATCGCTACTTTGATTATGACTTTGTTCTTCCGTTTTATGCGTCCGGTGATCGAGAACGGATATCTGTATATCGCAACGCCTCCTTTATATTCTGTGAAGAAAGGAAATAAAGAACAACGGTATTGCTGGACAGATAAAGAACTGGAACAGTTGGTAAATGAAATGAGCAACGGTAAAGGGGATGCCGGGTTGCATATCCAGCGTTACAAAGGTTTGGGTGAGATGAGTAAAGAGCAGTTGTGGGAAACGACCATGTCACCGGAGAACCGGATATTGCGTCAGGTATCTATCGAAAATGCTGCCGATGCCGACCGGATCTTCTCGATGTTGATGGGAGACGATGTGCCGCCCAGACGGCAATTTATCGAACAAAATGCAACCTATGCAACTATCGATGCTTAAAGCAGAAAGAAGTCAGAACGAATTGTTATTACTTCGGTAGAGATGAGCGGACCTTCGGTACTGATGGAAAATGCAGTCAGCACCGAAGGTCCGCTAAGTTTAGTGTAAGATAAAATAGTTCCCAATAAATTAAAATGAGAGTAGCTGTATTTTGTGCTTCTGCCAATGAGGTGGAGCCGTGTTATTTTAGAGAAGCCGGCCGATTAGGAAAAAGGATCGGAGAATTAGGGTGGCAATTGATTTATGGAGGCACGAACATCGGGTTGATGCGGGAAGTTGCCGATGCTACGATTCGGCAAGGAGGCGAAGTAACCGGGATTATACCGGAGTGTATCCGTGACCGTGGTGTCGCTGCCGGCGGATTGAAACAATTGATCGTCGCTCCCGATATGAAGGAACGTAAACACCTGCTGCGGGAACATGCGGATGCTTTTATCGCTCTGCCCGGTGGTTGGGGGACTTTAGAAGAAATAACCGAAGTCATTACCCTGAAACAATTGGGTCAGCACAATAAACCGATCGTTTTTTTAAATACCGCCGGATATTATAAGCTGTTTTTCGAATTTATCGAGCACAGCCGTAAAGCAAAATTTATTTCCTCTGCTTACGATCACCTTTATTATATAGCCGATGCTGTAGAGCCGGCCTTAGATTATATTCAAAAATACCAGCCTATCCCACAGGTAAAAAAATATTAGATGTTTAATAATTTGGAAAGAACTGATATTTTATATAATTTTAGTGCATTATAGTTGCGTGGGAATAAAAAGTTTTCAAAATAAACCATTGTAGGGATTACAACGGTATTTTAATTCGTTTAGTTTAGTTTAGTTTAGCTAAAAGGGGGATATACCCCCTTTTTTATCGGGCTTCTGTTTCGTCCAGTAATCCCCGTCCGGCTTTTACAATTTCATTCGTGTCTTTGAGTAAAGCCACTGCTTTGTCCAATACTCCGTTGATAAATGCTCCGCTCTTCGGCGAGCTATAGGTTTTAGAGATTTCGATATATTCATCCAAAGTCACTTTCACCGGAATGGAAGGAAAATGTTTTAATTCGGAAATCGCACATGACATGATCAGTTTGTCCATTTCCGAGATACGGTCCAACTCCCAATTATAGGTAAACTTATCGATGATCTCCATATTGGCGTTATATTCATAAAATGCTTTACGCATCAATGTCCTTGCATATTCGAAATCTTCGTCTTTTTTATAAATCGGGTATAAAATATCGTCTTCTTCTCTCATTTTTTCCTGAAGATGCCAGAGTGTTTTATATACAATGCTGAGTACCAGTTCAAAATCATCGTTCCAGAAGATACTCTTTTCTTCCATCGTTTGATAAAACATCTCGTCCTGTATGATCAGTTCTGAAAATAAATCGAGTACGATCTGTTTGTGCTGCTCGAAAGAGGGCGATTTCTGGTGCATGTATTTCTGATATTTGGACCACTCGATCAGTTTATTGTAGAAATACAATACCGTTTCCTGATTATCGTTCCAACTAATCAGGTTGTTTGTAATATAGTACTGGAATTTTTTGTTATTTTCCAAGATATTGAAAACCGGATTATCGATGAAGCGGGTATTCGGATTCAGATCGACATTAGAAGCGAACCGGCGGTTACGTGCTGTATCTATTTTTTGAAAAGCTTTTCGGCGGACTTCAGTGATTAGTAACAAAGTTTCGTAGTACAAATCTGTACTTTTAGACATACTTTTCAGTAGATCGCGTTCAATCTCGGCGAGAGTAGCACTTTCTTTTTTGCTGTAAGCGTAGAGCAGTTGCAATACTTTTATTCGGATCAATCTTCTGCTTGTCATTTTTATGAAGAACTATAAATATTATGTCGATTTTGACGGCGCAAAAGTATGAAATAAAATGAAGAATGAAAAATCGGGAATGAAAAATTATTAGTATCGGGAGAAAACTTTATATTTGTACTATGATATCATTCTATTTATGTTAAAACAACGTCTCTTCTATTTCTGTTTATTTATTCTTATGAGCTATTTTGTTACGGCTCAAGAGTTAAGATGTAATATTTCCGTTTCTTCGCAAAAAATACAAGGGACGAACCGGGAGCTTTTTACCAATATGCAGCGGGATATGTACGAATTCCTGAATAATAAACGTTGGTCGGAAAATATTTTTCAATACGATGAACGAATCGAATGCAGTATACAGATCACCCTGGATGAACAGATAGGGAGCGACCAGTTCCGGGGATCGATGCAAGTACGGGTGAGCCGGCCGGTGTACAACTCTTCCTATAGTACGGTGTTATTGAATTTCAGGGATAACGACATCGATTACATATACCGGGAATTCGAGCCACTGGAGTATAGTGAGACCGGACAAAATTCCAATCTGGTGAACCTGCTGGCTTTTTATGCCAATATCATTTTGGGGATTGACTATGATAGTTTTTCGCTGATGGGAGGAAACGACTTTTTTAACCGGGCAGAGACCATTGTCGCCCGCTGTCAGAATGCCAAGGAATCCGGCTGGAAGTCTTTTGAAAACCGTCGCAATCGCTATTGGTTGATCAATAATTTGCAGGACCGCAGTTATGCTTCTGTCCGGGAATGTATTTATAAGTATCATCGGTTGGGGCTGGATGTGATGTCGGATAACCTGACCGACGGACGTTTGGCTATTCTGGAAGCTCTGGGTTTGTTACAGAAGGCCCATCGGATAAAACCCAATTCCTACTTGATGCAGGTGTTTTTCGATGCCAAAGCCGATGAAATCGTGCATATTTTCAAGCCTGCTTTTACCGATGAGAGGAAAAGAATTTTTAATATTGTCTCAGAAGTAAATCCTGCAAATAGTTCGAAGTATAATGCTTTGATTCAGGAAAAAACGAATTGATAGTAAATAAAAAACGATGATTGAAAATATCAGTATAAATAATTATGCCCTGATCGATCACACGCATATCGAATTGGAAAAAGGATTTTCGGTGATCACCGGTGAGACTGGTGCCGGAAAGTCTATTCTATTGGGAGCAATCGGTCTGACCTTGGGGCAGAGGGCCGATTCGTCGGCTATCATGGATAAAACCAAAAAGTGTATTGTAGAGATAGAATACAATATTGCCGGATATGCTTTAAAAGAATGGTTCGACGAGAACGACCTCGACTATTCAGAACAGGTTATGGTCAGGAGGGAGTTGACTGCAGAAGGAAAATCACGTTGTTTTATCAACGATACCCCGGTAAATAATAAGTTGTTGAAAGATTTCGGTACTTATATGATAGATATCCATTCCCAACATCAGTCTTTGTTGTTGGGACATCCTGAATATCAGACCGATATATTGGATGCATTTTGTGGTAATCGTGAACTGTCGGAACTTTACCAGGCAGACTTCAGGGAGCGTCAACAATTGAAATCTGCTTTGAAGCAGTTGAAAGACAGGGCTGCCGATGCCGAAAAGGAAAGTGATTATCTGCAATTTCAGTTTAATCAGTTGGAGAGTGCACGCTTACAGCTAGGGGAGAAGGAAGCACTTGAAGAAGAGTTGGAATTACTGACTCATGCAGAAAATATCAAATCGGCCTTAAGTGGGTTATCCTGGAATCTGCGGGATACCGAGCAGTCTGTCATTCAAGTATTGAAAGGAAGCCGCAATGCCATCTCCGCACTAGAGAATGCTTTTAAGGAAGCCGGCGAATACCGGGAGCGGCTGGATTCTGTGATTATCGAGTTGAACGATCTGGCCGACGAGGCCGAACGCAGAGCAGAAAGTGTGGAATATAATGCCGGGCGTATCGAGAAAATCAATCAGCGTTTGAATACCATTTACGATTTGTTGTTCAAATATAAAGCCGAGTCGGTAGAAGAGCTCGTAACATTGAGGGAACAAATCCGGGAAAAATTGAAAAAGGTAGAAGGAGGGTCGGAAGAAATAGAGCGACAGGAAAAGAAACTACAGGAGACTGAAAAACGAATGTTGCAGCTGGCCGGTAAAATCCACGAAATGCGGGTGAGTATGGAGGGGAAGTTGTGTGCGACTATGAAAAAACTACTGGTCGGACTGGGAATCAAACATGCCGAGTTTCAGGTCGGGATCACGGCGGTAGATGAGTTTACCCGGACAGGCCGGGATGAAGTAAAGTTTTTGTTCTCGGCCAATAAGAACCAACAGCCGGGAGAAATTGCCCGGGTCGCTTCCGGAGGAGAAATTTCCAGGGTAATGCTGGCATTGAAATATGTGCTTTCCGGAGCAAAACAATTACCGGTGATTATTCTGGATGAAATAGATACCGGATTGTCCGGGGAAGTAGCCCACCGGATGTCGTTGATTATGCGTGAGATGGCCGGGCGAATGCAGGTGATCAGTATTTCCCATCTGCCTCAGATCGCGGCTGCCGGCAATTGTCATTTTAAAGTATATAAAGAAGATCGCGGTGAAACGACGATCTCTGGAATCAGGAAATTGACACCAGAGGAACGGGTACAGGAGATTGCCGGCATGATCAGCGGGCAGGAAATTACACCGGCAGCCATAGAAACAGCTAAAATTCTGCTCTCGGCAAAAGCAGGCAATTGAGCTTCGGAAATTTTTTGTATTTTTGCAGGCCGGTTCTGAACGTATTTTATATGTTCGGAGTTTACTATTTATGAAGAATATCGTAAATAGGAAGATTATTCATTAAAATAAAAAGAATGGCTTACAATTTATTAAAAGGAAAGAAGGGAATTATTTTCGGTGCCCTGAATGAGATGTCTATTGCCTGGCAAGTGGCGGAGAAATGTATAGAAGAAGGGGCTGAAATCGTATTGACGAATACTCCGCTATCGATTCGGATGGGAGATATACAGGATTTTGCGGCGAAACATCAGATCCCGCTCATTCCGGCGGATGCTACGAGCGTGGAGGATTTGACCCATCTTTTTCAGGAATCGATGACACATTTCGGTGGGAAGGTGGATTTTATCTTACATTCGATCGGTATGTCTTTGAATGTAAGAAAAAAACGTCCTTATGACGATCTGGATTACGATTTTTTGCAAAAGACGTTGGATATATCCGCAATTTCTTTCCATAAAGTGCTGCAAACGGCCAAAAAACTGGACGCCATCAATGAGTGGGGATCGGTGGTCGCTTTGTCTTATGTGGCAGCTCAGCGTACGATGTTCGAATACAACGACATGGCCGATGCAAAAGCTATGCTGGAATCGATAGCCCGTAGCTTCGGATATATTTATGGACGGGAAAAACGCATCCGGGTGAATACGATTTCCCAGTCACCGACAATGACTACAGCGGGGAGCGGAATCAAAGGTTTCGATTCGCTGGTAGACTTTGCCGACCGGATGTCGCCCCTTGGAAATGCTACTGCAGAAGAATGTGCCAATTATTGCGTTTGCCTGTTTTCCGACCTTACCCGGAAGATTACGATGCAGAATCTTTACCACGATGGAGGATTTTCGAGTATGGGTATGAGTTATAGGGCTATGCACCAGTATAATAAGAGTTTTGATAACGAAGATAAAAAATAGGGGAACTTTTTGCAGTTTGTCTTAAAAAAGGGTAATTTTCCGTCTTCAATTTAAAAATCCGGAATATGTATTTATTCTTTGACACAGAGACGACAGGATTACCTAAACGGTGGAATGCACCTGTAACAGACTTGGAAAATTGGCCCAGATTAGTACAATTGGCCTGGATCATGTACGATGACCGGGGAAACATGCTCGAGAGCCGGGATGTCATAGTAAAGCCCGAAGGATTTACTATTCCTCCGGAAGCTTCGCGGGTGCATGGGATCACGACTTTGGTGGCACGTGAAAAGGGGGAACCTTTACAAGAAGTGATGGAGCAATTTGCCCGAAAGATCGATGAAGCGACAGCTTTGGTTGGGCATAATATCAGCTTCGACGAATGTATTGTCGGGGCTGAATTCGAGCGTTTGCGAATGATGACGACCCTGTTCCTGAAGCCGAAATATTGTACGATGAAACTTTCTACAGATTATTGTAAGCTTCCCGGGAAAAAAGGATTCAAATCTCCCCGGTTGGCGGAATTACACCAAGTATTGTTCGGCAGTGGTTTTGACAATGCGCATAATGCATTGGCAGATGTGGAGGCTACAGCCCGTTGCTTTTGGGAACTGAAAAATAGAAAAGTCATCAAGTAGACAGAACCGGAAAAATGAAGCGGTCAGTAAAAGGGAGATAGAGGTTGAATTATTGATTATGGCAAAAAAATCGGATTTTAATACGAGTAGAAGCGTAAAAGATTTGCAGGCGGAATATGGGAAAATGCCCCCACAGGCCGTCGATTTGGAAGAAGCAGTATTGGGAGCCCTGATGTTGGAACGGGATGCTTTTTCTATCGTCGGGGATTTATTGGAACCGGATGCTTTTTATAAGGATGCGCATCAAAAGATATTCCGGGCCATTCATAAGTTGTTCCTGAACGATGACCCGGTGGATTTGCTCACGGTGAGCGAGGCATTGAAGCAAAGTGGGGAACTGGAACAGGTCGGGGGGTATTATTATTTGTCCCAGCTGACGACCCGGGTAGCTTCGGCCGCCCACATCGAATTCCATGCAAAGATCATTGTTCAGAAATATTTGCAGCGTAAACTGATCGGGGTCTGTACAGAATTGCAGGAGATGGCCTATGATGAAGCGACCGATGTTTCTGATTTGATGGATAAGGCTCAGAAAGCTGTATTCGATATTGCCGACGGTAATATTAAAAAAGATACGGCCGAGATAGCTCCGATCATCGACGAAGCGATAAAAGGTATTCAGGCTGCTGCCGAAAAGCCGGACGGGATCAGTGGACTTCCTTCGGGCTTTAATGCTTTGGATGCGGTGACTTCCGGTTGGCAGCCTTCGGATTTAGTGATCATTGCCGCCCGTCCTGCTATGGGTAAGACGGCTTTTGTGCTTTCTATGGCCCGGAATATGGCGGTGAAACACCACCAGGCTGTCGCTATTTTCTCTTTGGAAATGTCGGCCGTGCAGTTGGTGAATCGTTTGATCGCCAGTGAGACCGAATTGAGTGCCGAGAAATTGAAAACAGGGCGTCTCACCGACGAAGAATGGCAGCAATTGCACAGCCGGATCAAGGCTTTGGTGGAGGCTCCCATCCTGGTGGACGATACCCCGGCTTTGTCTATCTTCGAATTGCGGGCCAAGTGCCGGCGATTGAAACAGAAATATGGAATAAAAGTATTGATTATCGACTATCTGCAGTTGATGACCGCCGGTGCCGATATGCGGGGAAACCGGGAACAGGAAGTGAGTTTGATTTCAAGGCAGCTGAAAATTATTGCCAAGGAATTGAGTATTCCTGTTATGGCTTTGTCCCAGTTGAACCGTGGGGTAGAATCCCGGCCGGATAAAAAACCGATGTTGTCCGATCTGCGTGAATCCGGATCTATCGAGCAGGATGCGGATATGGTTATGTTTATCCATCGTCCTGAAAAATATGGGATAACCGTCGATAATGAAGGAAACTCTCTGTTGGGGATTGCGACGATTATTATTGCCAAGCACCGTAGTGGTGCTGTCGGCGAGGTGAATTTGCGTTTCCGGGCCGAATTGACACAATTCTGTGACCTCGATACGACTTCGCCTTTTGCTTCAAGTACTTCGACCGGAGAGATCGTTACCCAAACGTTCAGTTCGAAGATGAACGATGAACCTGTGCCTGCATTGGATCAGGGATTCGAAGGTATGAGGGATAGTTTCGATAATAATGCTCCTTTTTAAATCGGATCATGAAGAGGCTGCTGCTTATCGGTTGTTTTTGCCTGATGGGATGGATCAGTCTGGCGAATCATATTCTGATTCCGATGGATAATACACAGAGCAATCATTTGAAAGCTTATGGAGTTGTTTATCATACGCTGAAAAAAGGATTGGAAGTGCAGTGGTTGCTCAATTACCGGGGAGGAAGTTTTATACTGCCTTTTGATGCGGACGGACGAACGGAATGTCTGTTGAAAGGAGTGGGCTTCGAAGTGATTCCTCCGGCAAGGCTGAATGCGATCCTGGCTGAGATAGCTTCACCGGAGGTAAATGCAGATGCGGTTAAACTGGAGAAAGCGCCGAAGATTGCCGTTTACTCCCCGAAGGAAAAGAAACCCTGGGATGATGCGGTGACTTTGGCTTTAACCTATGCAGAAATTCCTTATGATGTCGTTTATGATTCGGAAATACTGGACGGATGTCTGAAAGAGTACGATTGGTTGCACCTGCATCATGAAGATTTTACAGGGCAGATGGGAAAATTCTACCGGAATTATCGGCATATGGATTGGTATAAAGCCGAAGAAACAACTAATAAACAAACGGCCCGTAAATATGGTTTTTCAAAAATTTCCGAATTGAAGAAAGCGGTTGTCCGGACGATCCGCGATTATGTGTCTGCCGGAGGGTTTATGTTTGCGATGTGTTCGGCTACCGATACTTTCGATATTGCTTTGGCTGCGATGGAGGTAGATATTTGTGATGTCATGTTCGACGGTGATCCGGTAGAGCCCGGCGCACAGGAAAAGCTCGATTATTCGAAGACATTTGCCTTCAAAGATTTTAAATTGCAGTTGAATCCGAATATTTATGAATACTCGGATATCGATGTCACAGACACCCGAAAAGTAACCGAACGGGATGATTATTTCCTGTTGTTTGAATTTTCTGCCAAGTGGGATCCTGTGCCGACGATGTTGTGCCAAAATCATATGAACATGATTAAAGGGTTTATGGGACAGACTACCGCATATAACCGGAAACTGATCAAATCGAATGTCCTGATTATGGGAGAAAATAAGGCTGCCGGAGAAGTCAGGTATATCCATGGGGAATACGGGAAAGGTACCTGGTCATTTTTGGGCGGACATGATCCCGAAGATTATCAACACTTTGTAGGTGATCCTGTAACCGAATTGGATTTACATCGACAGTCTGCCGGATATCGGTTGATTTTGAATAATATATTGTTTCCCGCTGCCCGTAAAAAACAACATAAGACATAAGAGCGGGTAACCGTTTAAGAAATAACGAGATGATGAAAGCAAAATTGATTTTTTTACTGAAGTATTACTTGTTTTGGGTCGTTATATCCATTGTGGCAAAAATCATGTTTTTATTCTATCAATGGTCCGATACGACTCATTTGTCCGCTGCTGACTTTTGGCATATTTTAGCCGGAGGAATCCGTTTGGATTTATCTTTGAGCGGTTATATCCTGATGCTTTCTTCAGTAATCCTGATTTGTTCGGTCTTCGTCGGGGAAAAGATTATCCGGGCCGTATTTGCCGGTTTGACGCTGTCGTTACTTCTCTTTTTTTGGGGAGTTGTTGTGGTCGATCTGGAATTATTTAAGAACTGGGGATTCCACATCGATACGACTCCGCTGATGTATCTGAAAACCCCGAAAGAAGCGATGGCTTCTACGCCTTTGTGGCTGAACTTATGTCTTACCTTGCTTATGCTGGGATGTGTCGTTTTATCCTTTTGGGTATTCCGTCGTTATGTTTTGAAAGGGTTGCGATATAAAAGGGGAAATTATTGGGGGATTCCCGTATTTCTGCTGATCGGTGGTGCTATGATTTTACCGGTAAGAGGGGGAGTGAACCTGGCTCCGTTGAATAGTAGTGCTGTGTTTTATCATGCTGAGAATATGTATGCCAATCAGGCTGCTGTAAATGCGGTTTGGAATTTTATTTACGAGCTGATGCACATGAAAAATCTGGATAAAAAATATAATTATTTGCCGGAACAGGAGGTGGCACAAGTGGTAGATAGCCTGATGCATACAGGAACCGATTATCCTCGTTTGCTGAAAACAGAACGTCCGAATATCGTATTTTTACTTTTGGAGAGTTTTACGGCGAATGCAGTCGAAGTTTTAGGGGGGATTCCCGGAGTGACGCCGAATTTGAATCAGCTGGCCAAAGAGGGAGTACTGTTTACGAATATTTATGCTACGGGGTCGCGTTCCGACCGCGGAATGGTCGCTGCAATCAGTGCCGTTCCTTCACATCCTGCCGTTGCTATGATCAAGTATCCCAATAAAATCATGGAACGTCCGAGGTTTCCGAAAGATCTCGAAGAAGCCGGGTATTCGACCCGTTATTATTATGCCGGGGATATCGATTTCGGTAGTTTCCGTTCTTTAGTCACCATGAGCTTTCAGGGGATGGTGACCGAAGATGACTTTTCCGGTGAAGCTATGGCCAATCGTTTCAAATGGGGGGTACACGATCAATATATGTTCGAACGACTTTATGAGGATATTGCCAAGGCCCGGCAACCTTTCATGTACATGGCTTTTAATATGAGCAGCCACGAACCTTTCAATGTCCCCGGCGAAGTTGCGATACCCGGCGACGACACAGAGCATAAATTCCTCAATGCCATTCATTATAGCGATGCTTGCATCGGAGAATTTATCCGGAAATGTAAAGCTTCGGGGTTATGGGACAATACGCTTTTCATCCTGATGGCAGACCATGGGACACGTCATATCCGGCATGTGGATCCTTCTACTCCGGCAGCTTATCACATCCCCCTGATATTGTCAGGAGGGGCATTGAATGTGCAGGATACCGTGGTGACGACCATCGGGTCACAAACAGATATGGTGGCTACGGTTTTGGCCCAATTGGGTATGGATCATTCCGGATACAAGTTCAGCCGTAATTTATTGGCCGATCAGGTGATTCCTTTTGCTTTCTTTTCTTATCCCAATGGAGCCGGTGTAGTGACCGAAAAAGGGTCTACTTATTTCAGTTTACAGAGCCAGACTTTTGTCGAGAAAGACAGTGTAAAAGAAGATGGCCGCTTGCTGAAAGCCTATCTGCAAGCGATCAATGAGGATTTTAACCGCCAGTAGATCATTTGCTTCCCGGAATCCCTTTGTATTTGATCGCCAGTAAGGTGAGGTCGTCCGATTGATTGCCCTGACCGATGTGGCTATGGATATCCTCGAGAAGTGCCTGAATGATAAAAGCAGGTGTTTTCACTGTTTGTGCTTCCACACATCTGATCATTTTATCCTGACCGTAGAACTGTCCCGACTGATTTTCCGTATCGGTGATGCCATCGGTATAAAATAACAAGGTTGTATTTTTATTGAAAGTATAGATATGTTCTGAAAATTCATGTTCCTCGAGTACACCGATCGGAACATCGGGGTATTTATTCAGAAAACTGGTCTGTCCATTGTGATGTATGATCAATGGATAAGGATGACCGGCATTGGTAAATGTCATGATTCCGGTATTGATATCTATAATCCCGATAAAGATCGTGGTGTATATATCGTCGTCGGCATCGTCACACATATGTTTGTTGATCAGATTGCAGATTTGTGCTGTAGAAGTGTTATTGCTGGCGATATAGCGGAATAGTTTACTGATGGAGGCCATGTATAAGGCGGCCGGAGTGCCTTTGCCCGCTACATCTCCGATGGCAAAGTAAAGTTGGTTGCCCAGCTGAAAATATTCGTAAAAGTCTCCGCCTACTTCACGGCATTGCCGTAAGTCTGCTGCCAATTCGATATTAGGAGGAAGAAGGATAGGGCGGGGAAGAAAACGTTGTTGAATACGGCGGGCCAGACGCATCTCAGAATTGTACTGTTCTTTCTCGGCCGTAGTGATTTTCAGCCGTTCTATATAGTTCACCAGGTTTTGTTGCAGATAATGAAAAGAATCGTATAAGTCATAAATTTCTTTACAAGATTTCGGGATAGGAAGTACGATATCGAACTGTCCTTCCGCAACACGACGGGTGGAATAAGCCAACTCGAGTAAAGGAGAGGATAAACGCTTGACAATGTTAACGATACCGATAAACAGGCAGAGTAAGCCCAACCCCATAGAAAGGAATAACATGAAATAAAGTTTACCGGATGAATATAAGATCTCGTTATAGGGACAGATGATACCTATTTGCCAATCCATAGGAGAAAAAGGGGTGTAATAGAGGTAGTGTTTTTGTTTGTCCAATTCCACGGTGGTCGCACAGGTTTCCCCTCTCGATATACTCCGGTGGATAAAGCTGGCTTTGGGACCTGTGAGGTGGCTGATCAGATTTTGTTTCCCACTCGGCGATGGAGCCGGATGAGCAATGTAATTTCCTTCCCGATCGACGACAAATAAATTTCCGGATCTGAACAACTTATAGCTGCCGATCAGAGCATTCAGATTCTTCAAGGGAAAGTCTACTTTCAAAATACCACAGGGCTGATGCTGGCTGTTGTGGATCAGATGGCATAAAGCGATGGTCTTGCAGTGGTTTACTTCGGAATAAATCCAATATCCGTTATTGGGTGCCGACTTGATGATTTTAGCTGAGTCCGGATGACAATAGTTGCAACAAGGATCGGGTTGAGTGAAATGGATTTTCTCATCTGCTGTACGGTAAGCATTGATATGAATGAAATCGGCTACTTCCGGATTTTTCAGATCGTAATGGACCGAACTTCCGATGAGTGTCTTATAACTTCTCAGAATTCGGATGGGTAAATCAGGGATATTTTTATAATTCAGTTCTCCCTGCATATCGGTTACATTTTGCGGAATGCTTTCGATTCTTGCAATTTCACGTTCGAAGATGATCAAGGCATTATTGGCGATTGCTTTTGCCTGGCTGTAAGCATTGTTGTTGATAAATTGTTCCAGTGAATTGACCAGAGCCAGAGAGATTAAGAAAAATACGACGAATAAAACAAGGATTAAGTAAATAATCAATTGTTTTGAAAAACTGATGTTCTGACTTATTTTCATAGATGATAAAGAGGCACTTAGGGAGAAGTTAGCTAGCGGTTTGGGTGCAGGATGAATTCGGTGATCACAGGTCTCAAACCGATTCTACCGGGAAACCCAAGATAACCTTGTCCGCGACTGACATATAAATATTGATTTTGATGCCGGTATAATCCGTCGTATTCCGGATAAATATATTGTGCCGGACTCCATTCGTTTTTTCCGATCTTGATTCCGAATTGCATAGCATGGGTATGACCGGAAAGGGTCAGGGCTATCCGGGGTACTTGTAATACTTCACCTCTCCAGTGTGACGGGTCATGGGATAAAAGGATGATGCAAGCTTGCCCGGGGAGAGAATCTATAGCGACATCCAATTTCCCGTAACGGGGAAAAGGGGGATTGCCCCAATTCTCGACCCCCACAAGCCAAAGCGTGTCCCTGCCTTCGACGATGGGAATACGGTCATTGTTCAACATATGAAATCCCATCGACTTCATATTTTCAAAAAATTGGTTCAGGTTGTTCCGTTTGTCCGTTTCAGTAGGCCAACGGGTATAATCGCCGTAATCATGATTCCCGGTAATGGCATATTTACCGTAAGAAGCTTTCATTTCTTGAAATAGAGTGATCCAGGGGGACATTTCTGCTGCGAAATTATTGACCATATCTCCTGTAAATACAATGATGTCCGGTTGTAAACGATTGACTTCCCCGACTAATTTCCGCATACCGGGGTAACTTTCTCCGAAACTTCCCAAGTGGATATCCGAAAGTTGTACAATCTTGAAATGATCGAATTCGGCCGGCAAATTTTCCAAAGTCAGATTTACGGTTTCAATTTTATAATTATAACGCCCTAGAGTAAGACTATATAGTAGAATCAGGAAAAGTGCTCCTGCCAGGATACCCGAAAATAAACGGATCAGTTTGGATATCCTCTGACAACATCTCCGTAATAACAGACCGATTCCGTTGAAAACGGTATAAATGAGTTTCGGTGTATAGAATAAAAATAACAGACCGATCAGTTTTTCTATCCAAAAATAACTGTCGGGACCTTTTAAGCGGGATACGCTGTACTGAAAAAGAATTAAGGTACAGGTGAAAAAGAGAGTATGTAATCCATATAATAGAATTTGCCACTTTTTATTCAAATATTGTTTCAATTGAATCCAGAATATGGTATCTGTCAATAGAATAAAAATGAGGCCTGCTATAAATATTAAATTACTACTCCGCATATAATTTTTAAATTATAATATCATAAATATGATATAATGTTTAATGGCTAAGACATACATTTATGTCAGGAATGATTATACGCATTCCTGACAAAATAGTAAACCTTAGAAGTTTTTAAAATAAACCGGTGATATGACCTTGTTCGTCGATATCGATATTCTCGGCAGCCGGTTTCTCGGGAAGTCCCGGCATTCGCATGATTTCCCCTGTAATCGGTATGACAAAACCTGCTCCGGCGGCAATTTCTATTTGGCGGACGGTAACGACAAAATCTTTCGGCCGACCTAGTAATTTAGGATTATCGGACAGTGATTTTTGTGTTTTGGCTATACAAACCGGGAGTTTATCCAATCCCAGAGCGATGATTTTTTTCAAATCGCTTTTGGCTTGTGCTGTATAATCGATAGCTGCAGCTCCATAGATTTCTTTGGCGATGGTTTCTATTTTCTTTTCGATATCCCAGCTCCATTCGTAGAGCGGTTTTAGTTTGCATACGCATTGTTCGGCTACTTTGGCTGCCAGGATTGCCAGTTTCTCAGCTCCTTCACCTCCCTTGGCCCAAACTTCCGCTACTTCCATGGGCACGCCCAGTTCTTTGCATTTGTCTGCAACAATTTGTATCTCAGCATCTGTATCGGTGACAAATTTGTTCAAAGCAACGATGGGGCAAATATTGAATTTCTTCATATTTTCAACATGCTTTTCCAAATTTTCGATTCCTTTTCTCAATGCTGCCGTATTCTCTTCTTTCAGATTTTCGACTTTCACGCCTCCATGGTATTTCAGCGCCCGGATCGTGGCGACCAGAACGACGGCGCTCGGATTCAGACCGGCTTTGACACACTTGATATCGAAGAATTTTTCTGCACCCAGGTCAAAACCGAAACCAGCCTCCGTGACGACAAAATCTGAAAGCGAAAGTCCCATCTTCGTTGCCAGTACGGAATTCGTTCCCTGAGCAATATTGGCAAACGGACCTCCATGAATGATGGCGGGATTCCCTTCGATGGTTTGCACCAGATTGGGTTTGATCGCGTCTTTCAATAAAGCGGCCATCGCTCCATGAGCTTTCAGGTCACGGGCATATAAAGGACGTTTATCATAGGTATAACCGATGAAAATATTTCCCAACCGTTCTTTCAGATCCATGAAACTTTCCGATAAGCAAAGGATCGCCATAATCTCTGACGCTGCCGTAATATCGAAACCGGTCTCCCGTGGGATACCGGATGATGTACCTCCCAAACCGACGATAATGTGCCGCAGAGAACGATCGTTCATATCCATTACCCGTTTCCAGGTCACAGTCCGGGGATCTAACCCCAGGGAAGAAGTTTTACTTTGGATGTTATTATCGATCAGGGCTGCCAACAAGTTATGGGCTTTCTCGATGGCATTGAAGTCACCTGTAAAATGGAGATTGATATCTTCCATCGGTAACACCTGTGAGTAACCGCCTCCTGTTGCACCACCTTTGATACCGAATACAGGTCCTAAAGAAGGTTCACGCAAAACAACCGTTGTCTTTTTACCGATCCGGTTCAGCCCTTCGGTCAATCCGATCGATATGGTCGTTTTCCCCTCGCCGGCCGGAGTCGGGGAGATGGCCGATACCAAAATCAGATGCTTGCCTTGCATCCGGGCGGGCTGAATCAGGTCGAGGGGGAGTTTGGCTTTATATTTACCATATAGTTCTATCACTTCCGGATCTATGCCTAATTTTTTTGCAGTTTCCGTGATCGGTTTCAGTTTTACGGTACTTGCAATCTCTATGTCTGTCATGTTTTTAATTGTTTGTTGGTTATTGGTTGGTTTTATATTAGTTAAGCGTAAATTCTGTACTCCCTATCAGTTCGTTGTCGCTGAATAATTCTGCAACGTATTTTCCTTTGACCAGACTTCCGTCGTTAGGCCAGTATATCGCCATTTCGAGCCGGTCACCTTCATAATTGATTTCCCGTTTGGCGGAGTAGGTCAGAGAAACATTCTGATATTTAAAGAATGATTTTTCGCTAAAGGCGATCACTTTGTCATCCGGACGTTTCAGACGCAGATAAATCACCCGGTCGCCCCGTTTGGCCGTTACATTTTTCGTGATCACAAATTCCGCTTTCAGGTTGTAACATTTTTTCCAGTTCGTTTCCTTATCTCTTTTATTTACGGGATATACGACGAAGTTTTCTGTCCGGAGGGCACTGGCCTGGGCGATCACTTCTTTCATGTCCTTTTGCTGATTTTCAAGTTTCTGATTCCGTTCCCTGACCCAATTCATTTGTTTGCGTACTTCCGTATTTTCTTTTGCCAGTTTTTGATTCAGCTGATTGAGAGAATCTATCTGTACCACATAACTTCTCAATACATTTTTTAATGTACCGATTTCTTTTTTATAACGATTGATTTCTGCATAAGAGTTATCGCGGAATTTCTTCATCTGATCCATTAAGGTAAGGATCTTTTCCTGTTCTAATTGCAGTTTTTCATTCAGGGTATCGTTACTGGTTTTCAGATCATCGTAATTATGGCTCAGATCGGTAAGCTCCTGTTCCAATAATTGCTTTTCCTCATGAATGGCGGCGATATGTTTTTTATTTTCGGATCTTTCAACTAAAAAGAAAATGAATAATAAAATAAGAACTACCGACAAACAACCGATAACGATCATTAACATTTTGTCTTTCTTGTCCTTGATGATAGAATTTTCTTCCATAATTTAATACATTATTGTTTTTATTCGTTTTTATCTCCTGACTTCCGCAAAGGTAGGAAAAATAAAAGTAAAAGGAGAAATGTTAAAACTAAAAGCATGGCGATAAGGAGAGCATAAATTTGGATTTTACAATTTTTTAACGTATTATTGTATAGTCCTAAATCATCAGCATATGCGAGAAGAATTTTTACATTATCTCTGGGCGAATGCTTTGTTCAGAAGTAATGAGTTTGTAACCATTTCCGGTCATGCTGTGGAGGTATTGAAAGTCGGGCTGTTGAACCGGGATGCAGGGCCGGATTTTTTCAATGCCAGAATCCGGTTGGATGGAGTAGAGTGGGGCGGTAATGTCGAGGTACATTTGCGTAATAGCGATTGGAACAGGCATGGTCATCAAGTGGACGCAGCTTACGACAACGTGATTCTGTCTGTTGTCCTGGAGGCCGATGTCCGTATTTATAACAGCAAGGGACGCGAAATCGATACGATAGTTCTGGATTATGCCGATCGATTGTATGAGGAGTATCTTTATATGCTGGGCGGACAACTGAAACCCGGCTGCCGGCGGAAAATAGAAAAAATCGACAAGAGTAGCTTTTATCTGATGTTGCCGGCACTGGCTATCGAGCGGTTGATGAGAAAATGCCGGGAAATCGAGGGAATACTTGAATTGACCCGGAATGATTGGGAAGAATGCCTCTTTCGCCTGATCTGTAAGTATTGGACCGGTAATGTCAATGCAGAGCCCTTTTATCAATTGTCGCTTCGCTTGCCTTATCGGATATTACTCAGGTATGCGGATAAACAAACCGTTTTAGAGGCTTTATTGTTGGGATGTGCCGGGCTGTTGGAAGATGGTGCGGAAGATGAATATGTGGCTGTATTGAAAAAGGAATTCCTGTATTACCGGAATAAACACGATTTACAATCCATGCCTTCCGGACAATGGAAGTTTATGCGGATCCGGCCGGATGTTTTTCCGACTGTCCGTTTAGCTTTGCTGGCTTCGTTGATCCGTGATTACAGGACTTTGGCCTCCCGTATTTTAGATGCGACTTCATTGAAGGAACTGATGGGGCTATTCGAAGTAAATGTTTCTGCTTACTGGAACCGGCATTATCGTCCGGGTATTATCGCTCCCGAACGACCTAAAAAATTGGGAGAACAGGTGCGGAAAACACTGGTTATTAATGCAGTGATCCCTTTTGTTTTTTGGTATGGAAAACAAAGAGAGGAAAGAAAATATACCGAAAAAGCGCTGAGATGGCTGGAAGAATGTTCCCCTGAAAACAATTATATCGTGAGGGCCTGGCAAGAATTGGGATTTCGCTTCGATTCAGCTTTACAAACACAGGCCATTATAGAACTAACCCGGGAATATTGCGAGTGCCATCGTTGTCTGCAATGCAAATTAGGGCGGGAAATTTTAAAGATATGCTGATCTGAAATCCTGTCAGGGGATTAACTCGATCGCTTCCTGACGCAGGATTAAGGGGAGATTGATTTCTCTTTTTTCCAGGCTGATCAGCCATTCTTCTACTTCTTCCGGACGAAGGGTGTAAAGAATATCCCTGAATACTTCGATCTGTTCGTCGGTATAGGCTTCCGGAGCAATTTGCCGGTAAACATCCAGTTCTTCATCATCGAAGTAATCTATTTGGGGACTGGCTTTTTTCAATCCTTTTTCACATATCGCATGAGCTCCGCAGCAATCTGCCGGAGGAGCGACAATGGTCTCCGGGTCTTCACTATGGCGGCGTTTATGAATAAAAGTAAACAGGGCGACTAAAATCAGCAGCCCTGTTAATCCCGATAGAATATAGATCATTGTGTAGATCTGTTATTTTAATAGTTCTTTTTTTAATAAGTTCACCTGATTGGTCAGTTTTTTGATTTCTGCGTCGGCGTCGGCTTTTGTTTTTCTGATCCAATTCAGTTTTTTTGTCATTTCCTCGTTGTCTGCTTTCAGTTTTTCAACTTCTCCGTTTTGAGCTTGCAGGTTATTGGTAGCACTTTCCAGCTGTGCTTTGATTTTCTGATTCTCAAATTCCAGATTGGTTTGTACTTCGGTCAGCTGACGACGCAACTGATCCCGTTCATTGCTCACTTTTTGCAGACTGCTTTCCAATGACGATATTTGCTCGCTGGTAGATTGAGTAGTAGTTTTGATCTGATCGGCAACATTACTCAATTCGGATTTCAACTCCACTTGTTTGCTTTCCAAAGAGCGTAATTTGGTATACAGTTGGTCGATCGTTTTATCTTTTACAGCATTATTTTCAGTCAGTTTGTACCGAATGGTATTGAAATCGTCCTTTGCTAGTTGCAATTGATCTTCCAACTGTTTTTTATCGCGCTTCAGATCGAGCAGATTCCGATCGACTTCTCTTTTTGCTCTGGCTAATTCTTCGAATTTCTTCTTAGAGACGCAAGACACGGATAAAGATGAAATAATCATAAATCCACTCAGGTATAAAATCGTTTTTCTCATATGAAGTGACTCTAATTATTTATTGACACATTTTGGTTTTAAGCATTATAATTGCTTACTTTGGGGCAAATATATAAAATAAAATAGAAACGTAACGTAAAATAAGCTTGAATTACTAAATGTACTGATGATTATGGCCAGGAAATTTCTTTTATTATTGCTATTGATATGTGGAGGCTTGTGTATGGGGCAGGCTCAGGAAGATGGAAAAATTGTATTGAAGGGAGTGGTACAGGATGCCCGGACTAACGAACCTATACCTTTTGTCAACATCGGTTTGTTGGGAACGGTAGCAGGGGTTGCTTCGGATGTAGACGGACGATTCGAATTGGTCATCCCGGATCGGTATGCAACCCATGTCCTGCGTCTCTCGGCTATCGGTTATGCTTCAAAGGATATCAAAGTATATGAAATACAAAATAAACCCGACCTCAAAATCCTGTTGCAGCCGAAAACTTATGGGATCGGGGAGGTAGATGTATACGGACAATTGCTGATTTATAAGAAAATGCTGCAAAATGTCGTTTCCAACATCAACAAGAATTATATTTCTAAACCTTATAATTACGAAGGTTACTTTAAATATAGCCGGCAGGTCGACGGACAGGAAAAAGTAAAAGAGGCGACGGTAACGATCTATGATGCTCAGGGATACCATCGGGAAGATGTTGCCTCGGCTTTTAAAGAATTGAATTATAAATTCAATCAGGTCCGTAGAAATTCCGAAGTGACTTCGGTGTGGGACGGCCTGACCTATTTCGATGATATTCTGACAGCAGATATCGTCAGGAATACCCGTAATGTATTGGATATCGTCAATTCCCGTGATTATAAACTGAAAAGTAAAGGTAAGCTGGTCTATGAAGGTGATTCGGTTCAGGTGATCAGCTACCAGGCTACTCATCCTTCTATTTCAACAACCGGTGATCCGGCAGTGCAGACCTATAGCGGAGAGATTTATGTCAATCTGAAAGATCTGGCGGTCTTAAAGAATGTCGTCAACCTGACTTCCCGCGATTTTAATGGATTAGGCCGGAATCTGGTTACGATCAATGAAAAACCGAAAAGCGACGTGAAAATGACAATCACCACAACCTATAAGAAATTGAAATCGGTTTACTTTCTAAGTGGTGTTCAGGTGGAATATTCCTATAAAGAAGAGGGGAAAGAGGTGAAAGGGACGATGGAGTATATCACTACCCGTGTAAACAGGACTTCTCCTACAGTTATTGAAGGCCGGATTTATTACGAGGATATCGAGGCTAACGAAGAATTTTGGAATCGCTATTCGGTCTATTTTGAAGAATAAAATGGAGAGAAAATAAAACGTGCCTTCGTGTTCGGGGGCCCGGTCGCTTCTGTCGGTCGTCTGGCTTTTTCTGAACGACCGATCGGTGGTGTCTGACGGAAACGTAGCGTAAAGTTTTTTGCGCTACGAGGAGTTCCGCCGGTCAGTGAAGGAAAACCTTACCGGACCGGTCTGACGGTACAAAACCCGGAATCGGAATAGAAATAGAAAGAAAAAATAAAATCTACGTTAAAGCCAGACTGATCTTTTTAATCGGAATTTTTTATTCGGATCCACAACTTTATTTGTTAAAGATATCTTCTTTGCTGCGGGGTTGTTTGTCTTGATGCCATTCAAAATCTTTGAGAAAGCGATCTTTCGGATCGACAATGATCAGCGGATTCAAAGTTCCTTCGGGTTTGGTAATAAAAACAATCCGGTTTACCCTTTTTTCTTTTAAATGAATTTTAATAGCGGAACTGATAGTCTTATTCAAACCGATAATTACTCCTTTGTCATCCGGGTAGTATATCGATTCGCCGTTCCCATCGACCTCCACCAGATAAAGTTCATTGTGCCGGATATAACCGGTCATATTCCGTCCTTTGATTTGATTGAACTTGGCCGTATCCAGCTGGTTGACGATAAATGCTTTGTTATTTAAATGGAACAGGTCGACTTCATTGTTCTTGAGGTGCATATCGATCGTTGTCCCCGTTAGCTGATTACCACTGGCCCAGACAATAGGAGTACCGAAAAGATATACGGTAGAATCCGCTACCGGGAAAATCATTGAATCGCATATTCCTTGCAGATCGGGATTGAAAAATTTCGTGTTGTAATAGGCCTTCAGGACGTTGTTACCTAACGAATCTTTACTACTTGAAAGGGTATCTCCATGGACAAAGAGGGAATCGGTTTTACCGACCAGAATCAATTGAGCACGCTCGGTTACATAAGCATAATCGTTGTTTTTCGTGACCTCGCCATAGTTTCCCTCTACAATCACATTATTTACTGTATCGTACAAATGGATGTTTTGATGCATGATAGCCTTACCGGACAGGCTGTCTACAATTAAAGTATCGGCCCTTCCTAAATATTCGTTGTAGGTAAGGTGATTGTTTTTATATAATTCGGCATGTGAAGTCAGTGAGTTATACCAGCCGTTCTCCGAATAGAGGGTTCGGTTGTCGCCATAGATATTGGTCGGTCCCAATATCGTAATGACTTTTGTTTCCGTTTGATATTTCAAAGTATCCGAATACATCGTATATTCGGGAGTGTATACCTTGACACTATCCTTAAAAAACATTTCATTAATCGGGAGGTAATAGTAGCCGATGTCGCTGATCAGGGTGTTGATACTGTCTTTTATCGTCCCTTTATTGAAGTAATAGCCGACCCGGTTGGCCGCATCGTAATCCAGAAAATCGGTGGTCAGGGTAATTTTCGGGTCTTTCATGATCACGTTATCCCTGACTTTGGCAAATTCCGTATTGCCATTGTATAGCATAAAATCTCCCCACAGATTCAAGGTATCGTTCTGAATCACGTGGACATTACCGAAAGCTTCCACATAATTACTATCCCGATGGTTGTATAATTTATCGCAAAACATCAGCATATTTTTATGCTTCAGCCTGACATTTCCAAGTAAGCTATCGATATTACTCTTCATATTCACGGCATAGGTGTCGGCATGAAGAATATCGATAACATCTTTTTGCTGGGCAAATGAGGGGCATATTGTGCCGGCAAAACATATAGACAATAGGAGGATTTTCAAGTACATTTTATATCGACCGTTTATTTTATAAATTCCCGGATCAGATCTTCGACCCGGATATGTTCAGCCTCTGCTTTATAGTTTTTAAAGATCCGATGCCGCAAAATAGCTTCCGCTACATATTTTACGTCTTCTATATCCGGAGCATATTTCCCTTGTAAAGCTGCATGTGTTTTAGCTCCTGAAATTAAAAATTGAGAAGCTCGCGGTCCGGCGCCCCAGTTGAGGTATTGCTCTGCCAGCGGATGTGCCCCAGAACGTCCGGGACGAGTCCGGGCAACTAGTTTTACGGCATATTCGGTGATATGTTTCGATACCGGCATCAGGCGGATTGCAGATTGGAATTTCAGAATTTCTTCCCCTGTAACGATACGGTTCAATTTTTCCGTTTTCTGTCCGGTAGTGCTTTCTACGATAGCGATTTCTTCTTCCAGAGTCGGATAATCGAGTATCAAACTGAACATGAACCGGTCTAATTGAGCTTCCGGCAGCGGATAGGTTCCTTCCTGTTCTATCGGGTTCTGAGTAGCCAGCACAAAAAAAGGCTGTTCCAATTTCCGGGTTGTACCGGCCGCAGTGATTTCTTGCTCTTGCATCGCCCCCAGTAAAGCACTCTGTGTCTTGGGAGGAGTACGGTTGATCTCGTCAGCCAGGATAATATTGGCAAATAGAGGCCCCTCGATAAATCTGAATTCCTTCTGATTGTCTAAGATTTCAGTACCGATAATATCGGAAGGCATTAAATCCGGCGTAAACTGTATCCGCTTGTATTTTAAGTCTAAGGTTTCGGATATAGCGGTTACCATCAAGGTCTTGGCCAAACCGGGGACACCGATGAGCAGGCAATGTCCGTTACTGAAAATAGCTACCAGTATTTTATCGATGATTTCTTCCTGACCGACAATTTTGCGGGCGATCTCTTTTTTTAATGTTTCATATTTAATCTTCAACTGATCGATCCTTTTTACCAAATCTTCCATGATCATTTGCTTTTAGCACGACTTTCAATCCCTGTTTCTGTTTATTTAATCCATCCGTCGTACCGGAATTTGGTATCTTTAAAACTTTCATCGATATGAATATAGGTATCCGCTTGTTTTTCTTTGATCCATTTTTCCAATTTCTCCATTTGTTTTTCCCGTTTCAGCATCAATTCGAAATTTTGCCAGTCATCATCCAAATTCGCTTTATGACGGGGATAAAATTCTTTAATCTTCACGATCTTGTATTCTTCTTGGCCGTTGGTATGACTGATGAACGGCTGAGAGATTTCGCCGGGTTTCATTTTATTTACTTCTCGAGCCATATCGCCGGGAATATCAGGACGGGCAATGCGGGCTTCCGAAGTCTGGGGATCGGCGAACAACCCACCGTTGTTCCGGGTTTTCTTATCGGTAGAGAAATAATAGGCAGCTTCTTCGAAAGTCATTTTCCCATCGGTGATGTATTGCCGGATGGTATCCAGACGATTTAAAGCTTCCTGTTTTTCCGTATCGGAAACCTTCGGTTGAAGGATAATGTGACGGACATTGATTTTTTCTCCCTGACGGTCGATCAGCTGAATAATATGGAAACCGTATTCCGATTCTATGATTTTAGAAATTTTTCCGGGTTTTAAGCTGAAAGCTGCTTCTGCAAAAGCCGGATCCAGTTCTTTCTTGGATTTATAACCCAGTTCTCCGCCACGGGGAGCAGAAGCATCTTCTGAATACAATACGGCTAAAGTATTGAACGTCTTTTCCCCTTTCAGGATCTGGTCCCGGAAAGAGCGCAATTGTTCCCGTATCCGTTCTTTCTCGGCTTCACTGACATCCGGTTTTAAAACGATCTGTTGTAATTCGTAACGGTCGGGCATATCCGGAAGGCTGTCTTTGGGGATCTTTTTGAAATAACTTCTTACTTCCGAAGGAGTAATACGTATTTTTTCAACGATCTTTTGCTGCATTTGCTCCGTAATCAATTGCTCCTTAATCGGATTTCTCATGTCGTCTTTGATTTCCTGGATGGATTTACCGAAATATTTCTCCAGACGTTCCTGAGAACCGATATTACTGATAAAAAATTCGATCTGACTGGAAACGGCATTTTCAACTTCTTCGTCCGATACGATGATACTATCTATTTGAGCTTGGGCCATAAGTAGTTTCTGTACCAATTGTTGTTCCAGAATTTCTGCTTTATAATCAGGTGACGAGGAGATGATCCCCTGGCCCTGTTGTTGTAAAAAGGCATTTTCAATATCGGATTGCAAAA
Source organism: Odoribacter sp. (assembly GCF_985060555.1). NCBI lineage: Bacteria > Pseudomonadati > Bacteroidota > Bacteroidia > Bacteroidales > Odoribacteraceae > Odoribacter > Odoribacter sp. The sequence continues at coordinate 86,315 of NZ_CFKYFN010000090.1, forward strand.
TTATTTCATCTCCTACAATAGCGACTATTTTATCTATAACATTTTTTTGTGCAAAAATAAAGCTGAAAGAGAAAGATAAAACAAGTAATAATAAAACCTTTTTCATGTGTATTAATTTGTTATTATATAGTCAAAATTTGAGACCTCTAAACTACTATTTTTATTCAAAACAGCGAAGAACAGTAGAAAGTTTAGTAAATTTTTACATACTTTTTACGAACTCCTTCTTCATTGATCTGTTTTTCCAGGTCGTTTTCGAATTGAAGTTTCTTCTTATTTTTCAGAATAAGGGTAATTTCATCTCTGACATAATCTAAGGGAGCTAACGTTTGTTCATGACGCATCTCATTGATTTTTAGAAAATAGTAGTTGTCGTCATCTTCTTTTTCGATATTTTTAACTACCAGAATTTCTTTTTCTAATGTGTTGAAATCTCCGGGAATCAGATTTAATATATATTTCACTTCAATCCATTTGTTGTTGAATTTATCGTATTTTTTAGCATGGGTCAGGCAATAATCTTCCAGACTTTCCTGATCGTTTGCTTTATCCGATTTGAACCATTTCTTCACTTCTTTTAAATTAGGTGCATTTTTAGGAAGAATAAAGAATACCGCTTTAATGATCGGAGTGGGCAGAATAAAGTTTTTTTCGTTTTTATTATAATAGGTTTCGATGTCTTCTTCGCTGATCTCGTCCATAAGGCGTTGGGCGATCAGTTTTTGTTTGTATTGGTAAATCAACAAAGAAGTGCGGTAATCTTCAACCTGTTTTTGTATATTCATTTCTTCGTTGGATAGGTTCTCGATCGCTTTATGTAAAAGTAATTTTTGCGTCACCCAATTGCGGATATAGTTCTGAGCCATGAGCAGACTATCTTCACTGGAGGTGCCGTTCGGAATAAAATCGATGATCTCGGAGCGGGATAAGGTACTCTCGAACACTTGTGCCACAGGTGGCTCCTGCGTTCTTTGGGGCTCACAGGAACAAATGATCAGGACCAGCATAAACAATAGGGTGAATCTCATTTTTAGCTTCTTGTTTTAAGACACGGGCGAAAGTAGTAAATAATTTTCAATTTTCCCTATCTTTGTCCGAAAGAAGAGAGATGCATAACAGGATTCGCGAAATATTGAAACAATACTGGGGATACGATGAATTCCGTAGTCTGCAGGAGGAGATTATTCTCTCGGTATTGGAGGGGAAGGATACGCTGGCTTTGATGCCGACCGGTGGAGGAAAGTCGATTACCTACCAGGTACCTGCCTTGGTGTTGGAGGGGATATGCCTGGTGGTGACGCCCTTGATCGCTTTAATGAAAGATCAGGTTGAAGAATTGCAAAAGCGGGGAATTGTGGCGGAGGCGATTTATACCGGTATGGGGAAAGAACAGATAGAATCGACCCTGAATAAAGCGATTGCCGGAAAAATCAAATTCCTGTATGTTTCTCCCGAACGATTAGCTTCGGAACAGTTTCGCGCACGTCTGAAACAAATGCATTTGTCCATGCTGGCAGTCGACGAAGCCCATTGTATTTCGCAATGGGGCTATGATTTCCGGCCTTCATATCTGCGGATCGCTGAAATCCGGGAGAATTTCCGGCAGATTCCGGTATTGGCATTGACAGCTACCGCTACTCCCCGGGTAGCCGAAGATATCCAGCAACAGTTAAAATTTGAGATTCCCCATGTTTTATCGAAAAGTTTCCGGAGGGATAATATCGCTTATGTAGTCCGGAAAGCGAACGATAAGTTGGGAGAATTATTGCATATTTTATCCAGTCTGAAAGCCAGCGCAATCGTGTATGTGCGCAAAAGAGCGGGAGCGGAAGAGTTGGCCCGTTTTTTGAAAGCGAAGGGAATAGAAGCTGATTTTTATCATGCCGGACTGACTTCTTTTCAAAGAGAACAAAAACAGGAGGCGTGGAAAAAAGGTGAAGTCCCGGTGATTGTCGCAACGAATGCTTTCGGTATGGGAATCGACAAACCGGATGTTCGGATTGTCGTTCATTTCGATATTCCGGATAGTCCCGAGGCCTATTTCCAGGAAGCCGGGAGAGCAGGACGGGACGGTAAGAAGGCTTATGCGGTATTGTTATACAACGAAGCTGCTTTGACAGCCCTGAAAAAAAGAGTCACTCAGGGATTTCCCGATAAAAATTATATCCGTCAGGTGTATCGCCTGTTGGGGGATTTTTTCGGATTGGAGGAAGGGTTAGGGCATGGACTGGCTTTTGAGTTCGATCCTGAACATTTTGTGAAGACTTATAAGCTGGAGCTGACCACTACCTTGTCGGCGATAAAAGTATTGCAGGTAGCCGGTTATTTGGAATGTACCACCGAAGTACATGCCCGTTCGCGTATCAGTTTCCTGGTTTTGAGAGATCAATTGTATAAAATAGAGTTGGGGGACCTTTTATTGGAACGATTGGTGGAATATATACTTCGGAATTATCCGGGGATTTTTGTGCAATATGCTTATATCGATGAAGAAATACTGGCCGGGAAGTTAGGGGTGAAAAGACAACAGGTCTATGAAAGTCTGTTGTTATTAGCCCGTCGCAGGATCATCGGTTATATTCCCGGTAATGACCGGCCTTATATCGTTTATCACCAGCCCCGGGTTCCGGCTCATTACCTGCATATCGGTCCCGAGGCCTATGAGGACAGGAAACAAGCTTATGCTGTAAAAGTCGGGCATATGGCCGGATACATCGAATTAACCGATTCCTGTCGTCAATTGTATTTGATGGCTTATTTCGGACAACGGGAAAAAGAGGTTTGCGGTATTTGTGACCTTTGTCTCGAACAGAAGAAACGACCGGGAAATACCAACCGGAAAACCGAGGAGAAGATCCTTGAGCTGCTGAAACAAAAAGATTATGAGATCAGGGAACTGATCTATGAATCGGCGGGTTCCCGACAGCAAGCGACGGCTTGTATCCGCAAACTTTTGGATGCAGGTGAAATTTATTATAAAACTCCGACACTACTGGCTTTACGTCATTAATCATACTCCTGCCTTATCCCCGAATAACGAGATATGCAATCTGTCACAATATCGCCAACCGTTCCGAATACAATACTCTAAAGTTTTTCGCATATTCCTTCGCATGATTTCCGGTGTCCCTCCTAAAGGCATTAACAGGATGTCGTCATTTTTCCAGGCTTGAAGAACAGATAAAAGTTGCTGGATTTCGTCTATATCTTCATCGCAAGCATATACGAATTTCAATTGGAAATCTTTCTGGTATTGCCGGGCAGAGGATATATATTGCTGTATGCATTCCGGATTCAACCGTTGAATGGAAAGCGGACTCGCTCCGGTATAGGAACTGCTTAGCTTGGGAGATAAACTGAATAAATCGATGTATCGGGCCAATTCAGGATCGAATAAGGTGGCATTGGTTTCTAAAGTCAAATGGAATCGATAGTCGGACTTTAACTTTTGACATAAGGCTTTTAATTCCTTTACCTGAAGTAAAGGTTCACCACCGGTAAGGACGATATGCCGGATGGGACCGGCATTTTGCAAGAGGGTTGTATAAATGGCTTCCACAGATACTTGCCGGGTATCTTTTAATTGATATGCAGCATAAGCAGAGTCACAAGGTGACGACAGACCGTCGGAGGTTTGCCAGTGACATTGCAGATTACATCCGGCCAATCTGACAAATAGAGAAGGGATACCGCACAATTTTCCTTCTCCCTGAACGGTACCTGCAAACTGAAAACCGGATGCCGGCAAATCCGGGAGCAAATGTCCGTCTTTATCTTTAACGATCGGAAAGATTCCGTCTTTGGCTAATCGCATATTTACGCCTCTAACAGTTTATCCCACCAGTCGGTAGATTTCCACTCTGCAACGATCCCTTCGGAGAAATGGATGTCTTTCAGTTGGAATCTGGCCAGTTTTAAATCTTCCTGAAAAGCTTCGGCATAACCTGTAGCCGTTTCATGTACCCGGACAGCATGAAGCTGAATATTTCCTTCCCCGTTGACACGTTCCGTATGCCGGAGGATTTTGTCGATGACATAGGTAAACAGTAAGGCATAACCTTCGGCAGAAGGAGAGACCGGGATTTCTGCAACTCTCCGGTTATAACGGTATACGAATGTTTTTAAATCGGGCGATTCATTTTGCCACAGGGAGTAAGAGTGATCGAAACTTTCGATAAATTCTTTCACTTTATCCAAACGGCAGAAATCCATAACCATATAACCGTCGTCGAGTTTGTCCGAGGTGATAAAAACTTCGACGATATAGGAATGTCCGTGAATATTTTCCCGGCACCGTTGAGAGGAACAATTACGGACAATATGCGCCCCTTCGAATTTGAATTGTTTTCTAATCAGCATACTAAAGGATCTATTTCGTTTGCTTCGGCAAAAGCCTTGGCTCTCAATAAACAACTGTCACAAACGCCACACGGATGTTCACCTCCCCGGTAACAGGTCCAGGTCAGTCCGAAATCGACCCCCAGACTGACGCCTAATTTGACCTCTTCGGCTTTGGTTAGATGCATGAAAGGAGCGTGGATGGTAATTCTCTGTTTCTTTTCGGCTCCCAATACGGTTCCCAGGTTGATCGCGTTTTCCATCGCTTTTATAAATTCTTCCCGGCAATCGACATAACCGGAATAGTCGACTTCACTCACTCCGATAAAGATGTCCGTGATATCTAATGCATCGGCCCACGAAGCGGCTACCGACAGAAATACCATATTCCGGGCAGGTACGTAAGTGGAAGGAATATCCTGGCGTTCGATATGGCCGTCTTCTACCTCCATGTCCGGATCGGTAAGTGCGCATCCGCTCCATTGGTTCAAAAGTAAATTAACTATTTTATGTTCTTTTACGCCGGCTGCTTTTGCAATGGCTATAGCACTTTTTAATTCTTTGTCGTGCTTCTGACCGTATTCGAAAGTGATGGCATAAATCTCATCGAATCCCTGGCTTTGGGCCAGATAAAGAGCTGTTGAAGAATCCAGCCCGCCGGATAATAAAACAATGGCCTTTTTCATAACTGTTTATTCTTATTTTCGGGTGCGAAGTTACAATTATTACCCATAAATTGGGTGTGGTATCCCGAATTTTGATTACCTTGCGGCCGAATATGAAAATAAATACCTGTATACCGGAAGCCGTACTTTACTTTTCCCAGTGGAGCGGGAAAGGATATGCTGTTTTTGCTGCTTTGGGCCGGCAAGTACAGATTGCAGGATTAGCTTTGCATATTTGTTTGTGTGCTATGCTCAAATCTGCCCGGAAAGGCTTAATTGTAAGTGGGGTTTTAGCCTGGGAGGAAAATGAGGGAGAAATAGCGGAACAATTGAAACGGGAAATGGAAGGGGGCTGTTTACATGAGGGAGAAGTATGCCCCGGTCTGAAAGTGATGTTAAAGTAAATAAGGAAAGGGTGTGCTGTAAGCATGCCCTTTTTATTTTGAATAAAGAGAAGTATGATTACACAATTAAAAGAAAAAGTGTTGAACGGTGGACAGATCACCCGCGAAGAGGCGATCTTATTGAGTAATGCGGTGGATAAGCAAGCTTTATACCGGGCCGCAGGCGAAATCAGAGATAAACGGGTGGGCCGTCGGTTCGATACTTGCTCGATTATAAATGCCCGTTCCGGAAGATGTTCGGAGAATTGTAAATGGTGTGCCCAATCGGCTTTGTTTAAAACGAATATAGAAGAGTACGAACTGGTAGATGAGAAGACTTGTCTCGATTTAGCCCGTTCGAATGCCGATTATGGAGTGGATAAATTTTCGTTTGTGACCAGCGGTAGGGCCTTGTCCGATAAAAATATAGACCGGATCTGTACTTTTGCCGTTAAAATCAAATCCCAGTCGGACCTTCAATTGTGTGCTTCCATGGGATTACTGAAAAAGGCGCAGTTACAAAAATTGATGGATGCCGGTATTACACGTTATCATTGTAATCTGGAATCTTCGGCCGATTACTTCGGTACCTTATGTACCTCGCATACCCCTGCCGATAAAATAGAGACTATCCGTGCAGCTCAGGAAATCGGTATGGAAGTGTGCTCCGGAGGAATTATCGGAATGGGAGAGAGCATGGAGGATCGGATCGATCTGGCCTTGATGTTAAGGGAATTGGGAATAAAATCTATTCCGATAAATATTCTGAATCCGATCCCCGGTACTCCTCTCGAAGGTACAGCTCGGTTGGAAGATGAAGAGATCCTGACTACCATTGCGCTCTTTCGTTTTATTCAGCCCGATGCCTACCTGCGTTTTGCCGGAGGGAGAATGCTGATATCCCATTTAGAGACAGAGGCGATCCAGGCCGGGATAAATGCTGCGATAGTAGGTGATTTATTGACCACTTTGGGATCGAAAGTAAAAGAAGATATGGAAAAGGTGAAGGCGCTGGGTTTCGAAACAGAAGGAAAATCTAAAAATCTAAAAATATGAATACAGCAGAATTACTTCAATACGACAGGGAGCACATCTGGCATCCCTATACTTCGACGATAGATCCACTGCCGGTATATCCTGTAAAGAGGGCGGAAGGGGTATATATCGAACTCGAAGACGGACGCAGATTGATCGACGGTATGTCTTCCTGGTGGTGTGAAGTACACGGTTATAATCATCCGGTATTGAATGCCGCCCTTGAAAAACAAATGAAAGAAATGTCCCATGTGATGTTCGGGGGATTTACCCATCGGCCTGCCGTTGAACTGGCAGAACGGCTTCTTTCTATTGCTCCCGGGGGATTGGATAAAATTTTCTTTTGTGATTCGGGATCGGTATCTGTAGAGGTGGCTATGAAGATGGCTTTACAATACTGGTATGCAGCTGAACGCACAGAAAAAAGACATTTTCTGACTATCACCAAAGGATATCACGGCGATACCTGGAATGCCATGTCTGTATGTGATCCGGTAACGGGTATGCACGGTATTTTTCATGGTACCCTCCCTATACAGTATTTTATTCATCGTCCGGAATGTCGTTTCGGAGCTCCTTGCCGGGAGGAAGATATCCGGGAACTGAAAGACTGCCTGGAAGAACATCATGCCGGTATAGCTGCTGTTATTCTTGAACCTATTGTTCAGGGAGCAGGTGGAATGTGGTTTTATTCAGCAGATTACCTGAAACAGGTCAGGGAATTGTGTGATCGGTACGAAGTGTTGTTGATCTGTGATGAAATAGCAACAGGATTCGGACGTACCGGGAAGTTATGGGCGGTTGAACATGCGGGGATTTCTCCGGATATTATGTGTATCGGAAAAGCGATTACCGGAGGTTACATGAGCTTTGCCGCAACGATGGCTACCGAACGGGTAGCGACTCGGATCTGCTCCCGGGATCCTTTTGTATTTATGCACGGGCCCACCTTTATGGGAAATCCCCTGGCTTGTGCTGTCGCCAATGCTTCGGTCGGATTGATTCAGAAGTATGATCTGGAAAAGACGGTAGGGGCTATCGAACGCCAATTGAAACAGGAATTGCAGCCTGCTGCATTATTTCCGAATGTGGCGGATGTCCGGGTATTGGGGGCCATCGGGGTAATCGAAATGAAAGAACCGGTGAATATGGCTGTCCTTCAAGCCAAGTTCGTTGAAGAAGGTATATGGGTGAGACCGTTCGGTAAACTGGTATACATTATGCCGCCATTCATCATCCGGCCCGAAGAACTGAGCCGTTTGACTCAAGGTTTATTGAAAGTGATCGCTCAATAATCGGTTAAAAGCATACAAAATGAATAAAGAGCGTTATTATCACAAATTAGAAACCATAAAAGAATCCGGTAATTACCGGATCCTGAGGGAAATCGAACACAACGGTTTTCTGATCCACGACGACGGACGTGAGATGCTGAATCTGTCTTCGAACGATTATCTGGGCTTATCGTCTAATCCACGCCTGATTGAAGAATTCCGTGAAGAGACAGATGTTATGGCTTTACCATACAGTGCTGTATCTTCCAGATTATTATCCGGAAATCATCCTTATTACAAAATGCTCGAGGACGATTTAGCCGATCTTTACGATAAAGAGGCAGCCTTGGTATTCAATTCGGGTTATCATGCCAATATCGGAATTTTGCCTGCTTTAACCAATAAGCGGGATCTGATCGTTGCAGATAAATTGGTGCATGCCAGTATTATCGACGGATTGCGGTTGAGTGAGGCTCAGATGATCAGATACAAACATTTGGATTACGAACATTTGCGAAGTATACTGACCCAGCACCGGGAGGAATATGATAATGTATTCATCGTTACGGAGTCTATTTTTAGTATGGATGGAGATACGTCGGATTTACAACAATTGTGTGAAATAAAGAAGGAATTCGACGCCTTTTTGTATGTAGACGAGGCACATGCCGTAGGAGTAAGGGGGACGAATGGGTTAGGTTGTTGTGAAGAACAAGCTTGTATGGAAGATATCGATTTTATCGTCGGTACTTTTGGAAAAGCTTTTGCTTCGATGGGAGCTTTTGTCGTGTGTGAACAAGTATTTCGCGATTATTTGATCAATACGCAAAGAAGCCTGATTTTTACAACGGCTTTGCCTCCTGTAAATGTGGCGTGGACGCGGTTTATTCTCAACCGGATGCCCGATTTTTACGATCTTCGGATCAAATTGGCCGAAATTGCTTCGAAGTTACGGCAGGTATTGGTCGAAAAAGGATTCGAAACCCGGGGCGACTCTCATATCGTACCTATGGTATGTGGTTCTAATGAGAGTAGTATAGAAATGTCGGAATTACTTCGGGATAACGGATTTTTTGTTTTGCCGGTGCGGTATCCGACCGTACCCAAAAATGAAGCCCGTATCCGTTTCTCCCTGAATGCTTCTATTCCAATTGAAGACTACGGCTGTTTATTTGAATTTTTGGAGTGTCTGGTATGCGAATAGAGTGGTTGAACAAAAAAGGTTCCGATCGGGTGATCGTTTTCTTCCATGGTTGGGGAATGGATGCTGCCGGTGTATCTCATCTGCAAATGGAAGATGATGTGCTGATGTGTTATGATTACCGTTCGTTAGATTTTGCTTTTCCGGATTTAGGGTATTACCGCTGCATTTATGTGGTCGCCTGGTCGATGGGAGTGTGGGCCGCAGATCGGGTAATCTCCAGGCTTGAAATGAAACCGGAGCGATGTGTCGCATTGAATGGAACTACACGTCCGGTCGACGATGAATATGGAATTCCGGTCAAAATTTATGAGCTTACAGAAAAAGGAATGAATGAGAGAGGACGGGAAAAGTTCTTTCTGAGGATGCTCGATGGGGCTGACGAATGCCGGAAATTCAGCGGACAAAAACCGAATCGTGGAATCGAAGAAGTATGCGAAGAGTTGTGTCGTATACGGGAGTTATGCTCTGGTGTAAAAGGAAAACTGAATTGGGATAAAAGTTACATTTCGGAAAAAGACTCGGTATTTCCTGCACAGAATCAATTGAACTGGTGTAAGAAAGAAGGGATTCCTGCCGTTTCTTTACCCGGCGGACATTATCCGTTTTATCGGTTTCGGAGTTGGAGAGAAATTTTAGAAAAATAGCAAAGTATGATCGATAAGACTGAAATAGAATGCCGTTTCCGACGGAGCGTCGATAGCTATGAAGATAATGCAACCGTTCAGAAATGGATTGTACAGCGCCTGGTAGAATTATTACAGGAATATGTACCTTATTCTTCCCGGACCTTGGAAATCGGGTGTGGCACCGGACTCTTATCCGAAAAAATCAACCGGCTTTGGGAGGATCAGCAATTTTGGGTGAATGATTTGGTCGAGCAGATGTGCCGGAAAACGATAGACAGATGCCAGTTGCCTGTCTCACACGGGCTGAACGGGGATATCGAACAAATACCTTTGACCGGGAAATTCGATTTGATCGTTTCTGCTTCGACTTTTCAATGGCTGGCTCATCCCCGGGCTACTTTTGCTAAATTAGCAGCTCATCTTAATACAAACGGATGGTTGATTTTCAGTACTTTCGGGAAGAATAATTTTAAAGAATTGAAAGCTGTAACCGGACAAGGACTGGAATATCGTTCTATAGGGGAATTAAGTGCCTGGTTGTCTTCAGAATACGATATATTGTATACCGAAGAGCAGATACATACGCTAAAATTTTCCGATCCCCTGGATATTCTTCGGCATGTAAAGAAAACCGGAGTGAATGCAACCAGTCTACCGACAGCCTGGACCAAAGGACGTCTTCACGAGTTTTGTGAAGACTACAAAATCCGTTTCCTGACAGACGGGTATTGTCCGCTGAGCTATCATCCCCTTTATCTGGTATGCCGGAAAAAATAAATCTGGCATTGCAATTCGGCTACAGCCCCAATTGCAATGCTAAAATAGCCTTACAGCTTTCCTAAATGATTGAAAGTATTGGTTTTCATTAATTGCTCTAATTCTGCAATAATCATTGCAGTGGCTCCCCAAATAAAATTCTCTCCGATCTTATATCCCGGTGCAATAATTTTATGATCGTGTCGTACAAAAGAGTGTGTGGTTTTATTCCGGTCATCGAAAAGATCCCTTAATTTTACTAAAATGACTTTTTCCACTTCATCCTGGGATAAGATAAAATCAGGTAATTGTAATGTTGTCCCGACAATCGGAGTAATATTGAAATTGCTCAAAGGAATATAGATATCGCTCAATACTCCCAGGATAGACACTTTTTCTTCGGGTACTCCTATTTCTTCGTGACATTCCCGTAAAGCTGTCTGTAAAGCATCGGCATCTTCTTTTTCCATCTTTCCACCGGGAAAAGCAATTTGTCCGCCATGATATTTTCCCCGGTTTACCCGTTTGATGAGAGGAAGGGCCAATTCGTTTTCAAAAGGAACGATTAAGGCAAGGATGGCACTATTGACAGGAGGACAGGGATGTACGCCTTCGATTCCTTCGATATACTTCGGGCGAGGAGCCATGAGAGCATGTGCTTTTTCTCCGGGAAGGACATTATATAAAGCAGTTCTGATTTTTCTGGTTTTCATATTTCTATTACTGATTTGACAAAGATAAGAAATAAAGATATAAGATAAGAAACATGTGTTTTAAATTGGACAAACTATCCGAAAATACAAAATTATAAATAAAAATAATGGCGATTTAAATAAAAAAGACTTATCTTTAACCTGTTAAACGATAGCTTGGTGAAATAAATATGAAAATTATTCCAATTTTATATGGATATAATGAAAAATTGTCCTATCTTTGTAATGCCAATATATTTTACAAAGCAGTTTAGGACTGTTGATTAACGTAGCAGGCATTCGGTTGCCTGCTGCTTTAAATATTCGGTTCTTGGCTGATGGGGCAGGTGAAAAACCTGGTAATTTTTTGTAAAATATTATTGGCACCCCATCAGTTCAAGGGCCGATTTTTTATGTGTATATATTCCGGATTTGGATGATATAGAGATTTGACGGGGTAATTGTAAAATTTCTCTAATTAAAAACTTAACGGTTATGAAGACAATTCCAATGGTACCAGCTTGTCAGAACATGGAAGAACTCCACAAGCTAACAGATCTTATTTGTGAGTATATTCATCCTCAGATGGTTATTTTGTTCGGTTATTATGCAGGTATGGACTTTCATAACGCTTTGAAAGGGTATGAAATGCTTGTTATCATGGAGGAAAAACCGACGCTGACGGTTAGGGAGTTGGTCGGATATTTAAAGACTCATTATCCGCTTGATAACCGGAAGGAGAAGAATCTGTCCCTTCATATTTTTACAGCTGAATTTATTCATCATCGCACTTCTTTAAGTTATTTTTTCTATGCAATTAGAAAAGAGGGGATCTTGTTGTATGAGAGTGAAAATTGTATTTTAAAAGAGTCTGTCGCTTATAAACCGACCCGTTCTTATCAGCAAATTGTCGGCCTTTCCGATCAGTGTCTGGCCTTAGGAAGAGCTTTTCTGCAAGATGCACAGCGACATATCGACGGTGGTATTCCCCGTTTAGCCGCTTATTATTTGTATCAGGCTGTCGTCCAATTTCTTCGGGCCGGAAATATGGTACATTATGGCTTTCTGGCCGAAGGGAGAGAAGATCTGGTGACGACTTACCTGAAAATCAGATACTGTACGAAAGAAATTGCTGCCTTGTGGTATGGAGACGGACAATTGACCGAATGGACTTTATTCGGACGCTTGCAATCTTTTAGTTATAAAACCCGCTTCAGCTATCCGTATACCGTCAACTCCGATCTGTTGACCCGCTGTCTGACTTTTACCTGCAAAACAGAGAAAGTAATCAAAAAATTTTGTAAGGAAAGGATCAAATTCTTAGAGACCTTATCGAAATCCCGCGAGAATTCCCAGGAAGAGAAAAGTGACTTATCGAAGGAGTGAAGACTTGATCGGGACGATAAGATTTAGTTTATAAATCATTTGAACTGAGGTCCTGGCGGATTGGCGGATTTTCGGTTCTGACTTTCAATCCTGAACCTGGTTCCGCCAATCAGCAAGGCACTCGTCGGTTAACCGAAGGTTAGCCTTATCTTTTTCTGGCTTTGCCAGAAAATGGACTTATGACTCATTGTTTCTTCATCAATCTGAGGATTTCACCGATCCACAGTACCAGCGAAGTCAAACCGACAATGATCCCCCAGTCTTTCCAACTTAAAGGAACGGTACGGAATACCTCTCCTCCGAATTGTACAATCAAATACTGCCCGATGGGAATGATAAACATAACGATCAGGAAACCGGTACTGTCCTTTAAATTCTTGAATGCAGAGCCATGAGAAAGAAAAGCTTTCGCATTGAACATATTCCAGAACTGTAGCATCACAAAAGTTGTGAAAAATACAGACAGATCGTGTCGGGACATGACTCCGTCGTTTATGGTAAACCAATACATCAGGCCGAGCAGCAATACCGTAAACGAAAGTCCTATCCCCAGGATGTAATTCCGCATCTTGGGACTGATGATAAAATCTGTCGATTTGCGGGGCATTTCATTCATTACTTTGGGGTTGGGAGGGAGAGAAGCCAGGGCAGCTGCTGCGAATGTATCAATGATCATGTTCACCCATAACATTTGAGTTACAGTCAAGGGTAATTCCCGGCCGAACATCGAACCGATCAGTACAATCAGCAAAGCCGATAAGTTGATCGTCAGCTGAAACAGTATAAAACGTTGGATATTGTGATAAAGCGAACGTCCCCACATTACGGCTGTAGCAATACTGTTGAACGAATCATCCAATAAAGTAATATCACTGGCTTCCTTAGCCACCGAGGTTCCGGAGCCCATGGAAAGTCCCACATCGGCATGATTCAATGCCGGTGCATCGTTTGTACCGTCCCCGGTTACAGCTACGACTGCTCCCGATTGTTTCAGCAGTTCGACCAGACGTTGTTTGTCGGTAGGGCGGGCACGACACATTATTTTGAGTTTCAAAACCCGTTTCGCCGCTTCTTCGTCCGGCAATTTTTCAAAGTCGACTCCGGTGATAATCTGTTCCTCCGAATCTTCGGATTTCCAAATACCGATCTGCCGTCCGATTTCCCGGGCGGTTGCCGGAGTATCTCCGGTGACAATCTTTACATCGATTCCCGCATTCAAACATTTGGCTACTGCAGCGGGGACATCCGGACGTACCGGATCGGAAATCGCCGCAATTCCTAAAAAGATAAAATCTTCCTGAGCGATAGCTTCGATCTCGCCTTCTGAAGCAGAATCTACTAGCTTATAGGCAAATCCCAATGTACGCATCGCCTGATTCTGAAAGTCCAGCAATTCTTTTTCTACAGTAGCATGATATTCTTGTGCAGGAACTAAACCTGCGGGGGTTTCTACCTGTTTACATTTGGCGAATACAATTTCGGGAGCTCCCTTCAGATAGAGAATAAGCTTTCCCTCCAGCACGGAGCGGACCAGGGTTGCCATGTATTTCCGTTCGGTAGAAAAGGTCAATTGTTCCAAAATTTCAGTATTATCCCGGTAATCCATATAATTGATCTTCTGCTGATGCAGCCAAAGTAATAAAGCGGCTTCGGTCGGATTTCCCAAGGTCTTGATCTGATCGTTACCGTATTCCAGATAGGCCGTTGAATTGATGGAAATCCCTTCCTTGATCAATACCTGAAGGCGATTATCCTGTTGCAGTTCTTGGTCCGGCAAACCGTAAAACCGGGTTTGATAAACCTGCATTTGATTTTGAGTCAGGGTTCCTGTCTTATCTGTACAGATAACGGTTGTGGCTCCCATCGTTTCGCAGGCATGCATCTTACGTACCAAATTGTTCGTCTTTAGCATTTTACGCATGCTTAATGCAAGACTTAGTGTAACACTCATCGGTAAGCCTTCCGGGACGGATACAACGATAAGAGTGACTGCAACCATGAAATATTTCAAAATCCTTCCTGCCGTTTCTAAAGTGAAGATCGTATCGGCAGTGAAAATTCCGGCTATAATATCTTTTGTAAGTAATCCGACAAAAGTAACCCCGGCAACTGTAAAACCGATAATACTGATAAACTTGGCCAGGCCTTCCAGTTGTTTGCTGAGCGGAGTTTTATCGTGATTGATCTCTGTAGATTTTTGGGCCACTTTTCCGAATTCTGTAGCGTCACCTACTTTTTCTACTTTGTAGACACAATGCCCGTTGACTATAGTGGTACCCCTCATGATTTTGTTGGAAGGGTAGGTAGCCTCCGGATCGAAATCGGCAGGATCGGTAGTCTTATCGATGACCGGTTCGCCCGTTAGGGTAGATTCGTTCACTTGCAAAGAAATAGCTTCGATCAATTCTCCGTCAGCGGGAATTTCTTCTCCGGTCTCGAGTACGACAATATCGCCGACTACAATTTCACGTTTAGGTATTTCGTGTATGTTTCCATTGCGAAGAACCTTTATGTGTATATCATCATTGACCTGGTTCAATAATTCGAATTTTTTATTGGCATCCATTTCGAACCAGAAACCGACTCCGGTAGCCAGAAATATAGCGAAGAAAATACCGATCGTCTCTGCATATTCATTGTGCATGATAGAAATAATCAGCGACAAGACGGCTGCTACCAACAATATACGGATAATCGGATCTTTAAATTTCTCAAGGAAAAGTTTCCACAAAGGAGTATGCGGAGGTGGAGTGATGATATTTTCTCCAAATTGTTTGCGGCTTTGCTGCACTTCTGAATCGTTCAAGCCGGAATAATGTTTTGTTTCCATTTTAGCTGTGTGTAGTATATTTTAATTCTTCCATTCGTAAATAATCTTTTTGATTGCATTGGCTGACTTCAAATTCTATAAACGCATAAAAAAGAACGCAATATGGGAATAGGGCAGAAACGTGTAAAAACTATTTTCCTTTCTCCCGCAGGAGAAAAGCAAGTTGAAAAATGATATTTTTCAGCAACAGAGTGTAATAGATTTTTCCGGTTGCGCGAACTGGATGGACAGATACAATTTTCGTCGTCCTCCCCATACAGGGTATAATCTGCAATAAATTCAGTCTCGATTCCGGGATACTGGCCGGCAAAAGAGATCGGTTCCTGATCGGCTCCTTGCTGGAAAACAGTAAGGATAACGACCAGTATCCCCCCAAAGAAGTACCTTTTCCAATGACAACAGTCACAACGGTTAATTTCTGAAACCCTTGTTATCCCTGAAATCTCTCTAACTATTAAATTCTGCTTTGTCATACGTACGCAAAGATAAAGCAAAACCCCCGATATTTTATCCTGCTATCCGGAAAAATCGATCGAAAGTAAGAAAGTCTGTGATAAAAAAAGCAAATCGTTTAACCGGTGGCCCGGCTAAACGATTTTATATAACATAGCAATAGATCGGGAACTTAGATTTTTGAATTTACAATCTTCAAAATTTCAGCTTCCAGTTCATTGGCTTTTTCCACGATAGCTTCACCTTCGCGTATGATTTGAGCTGCAAATTCCTTATCTTCCAATCCGGCTGCATTGATTTTTACATTCAGAAATGCTCCCATGACTCCGGCGCGTGCTGCCAATGCACCTACGCCGGCATCCGTTACGGAATTCGGGTTACCTATTTCAGCCATAGCTTTGGCTACAGACATACATTCGTAACATTGTTTCATCGTTTTGAACGGTACTTCGGTAGCATAGCGGGTGGCATCCTGAACAGCTTTCTGCCGGGCAGCTTTTTCTTCTTCGGATTTTTTAGGCAAACTGAAAGCATCCATGATCTTATTGAAAGCATTGGTGTCTTCGTCCACCAGTTTGATCAATTCAGTCTGATATACTTTTCCTTTTTCAGCCCAATCGCTAAATTCTTCCCAACGGTCGTCCCATCCCCGTTTGTGTGAGGAGAGGTTGGCGACCATCGAACCGAGAGCGGCACCCAAGGCCCCCATATAGGCAGAGATCGACCCCCCACCGGGAGCCGGAGATTCAGAAGCCGTTTCGTCGGCAAAATCGGTTAAAGTCATGTCTACCAGTTTTTTCTTACCTTTCGAAGCTTCTTCCTCGAGAATATATTCGATGATCTTCTTTTTCGGATCGAAAGGATATAATTCGTCCAATCCCAATGATTTGACGGCTATTTTGATCAGCTCTTTGTCGGATACCCCCGTAGAACGTTGTTGTTTACGCAGGAAATACCGACCGGCGTCCAACATCGCTTTTAACGGAAGTACACCGACAAGTTCGGAACCGGTAACCCGAATGCCCCGGTCGGCAGCCTTACGGCAAACTTCGTCGAAGGCTTCATGCATGGAAGTCACGGAAATATCCGTCAGGTTCATAGAGATCTGAGCTATTCCATATTCTTCTATAAACCAGCCGATCGCTTTTACAGATTTCAGGCTCCCCGGAATCATCACCGGCTTTCCTTTTTCATCCAATACTTTTTTACCGGTGATCGGGTTGCCTTCCCGTTTCACCCTTCCGCGTTCGCGTACATCGAAAGCGATCGAGTTGGCCCGGCGAGTAGAGGTGGTATTCAGGTTAACATTATAAGCGACCAGAAAATTACGGGCACCGACTGCTGTAGCTCCGGTCTTGGCAGTCCAGCTATTCAGTTCACGGGGACCGAAATCCGGATGCCACTGTTCACTGGAAAGACGTTCTCCCAAAGCTTCATATTCTCCGGCCCGGCAAGTAGCTAAATTTCTCCGTTCCGGAACAAAAGCAGCACTTTCGTAACAATATACCGGGATATTCAGCTCTTTGCCGATACGCTCGGCTAATTTCCGGGCGTATTCCACGGTTTCTTCCATCGTGATATTGGAAACCGGCACCAATGGACATACATCGGTTGCTCCGAAGCGGGGATGAGCTCCCTTGTGTTTGGTCATATCGATTAATTCGGCGGCTTTCTTGACTGCCCGGAAAGCTGCTTCACAAATCGGTTCGGGTTCTCCAACCATAGTCACCACAGTACGATTGGTCGCCTTACCGGGATCGACATCGATAACACTGATTCCTTCAACGGTTTTCATGGCATCGGTGATCTGATCGATGATATGCATGTCGTTTCCTTCGCTAAAATTAGGCACGCATTCAATTAATTTTTTCATGGTATATAAACTTTAATTTTAAGTATGTTTCAGTCGATTTCAATTAATATTGTTCTCCTTTTAAGAAAATCGCTTCTATTAAATCAGCCGTATAGGCATAGGGTAAGTATTCGATGCCCGAAATAGGAGTCGTTATATAAAAGTTGGCAAGTTTACCGACAGCGATACTCCCTGCTTCTTCTTCAACTCCCATCGCATAGGCCGAATTTAAAGTCGTCGCATTGATCACTTCTTCAGGTAACATTTTGTAATTGATACATCCTAAGGACATAATGAATTTCATATTACCGGAAGGAGAAGAACCCGGATTATAATCGGAAGCCAAAGCTACCGGTAAACCGGCCTGAATCATCTTACGGACGGGAGAATAAGGCATATTCAGGAAAAAAGCGGCTCCGGGCAATACGGTCGGCATAGTTTCGCTTTCCAATAAACAGGCGATTTCTTCTTCTCCCATACATTCCAGGTGGTCGACAGAAATTGCATTGTATTTCACACCGACTTGCACACCACCCGAGTAGTCGAGTTCATTGGCATGTATCTTCGCACGTAATCCGTATTTCATTCCGGCATTCAGCATCCGGTCGGTATCTTCGACAGTGAAGAAACCTTTGTCACAAAATACGTCGATGTAATCGGCCAATTCTTCGGCAGCGACCATTGGGATCATTTCGTTGATAATAAGATCTACATATTCTGTTTGTCTGCCCTTATATTCCAAAGGTACGGCATGTGCCCCTAAAAAAGTCGATTTAATCAATAGGGGAGTTTCGGCTTTCAAACGGCGGATCACCCTCAACATTTTTAATTCGCTTTCGGTATCCAGCCCATAACCACTTTTTATTTCGACTGCACCTGTACCGAAACCGGCGATTTCCTGAATCCGGTCATAGGCTGCATCGAAAAGCTCTTCTTCAGAAGCTTTACGTATCCTTTCGCATGAATTGAGAATACCGCCTCCGCGTTTGGCTATTTCTTCGTAAGAAAGACCACGGATTTTATCGATATACTCGATTTCACGGCTTCCGGCATAAACCAGATGAGTATGAGAGTCACAATAAGAGGGCATGACCAAACGGCCGGTTGCATCGATTTCCTTGACGATATCCCCGCCGGCATAGACAGCCTCCCGGTTTAAATCCTCCATTTTTCCGAATCCGGCAATTTTATCTTCTTCAACAAGTAAATAAGCATTTTCCAGGATACCTAACCGGGCCATATCTTTACCTGCAACCCATTTGCGGGGAGATAGTTCCGTTTGTACCAGCTGTTTTATGTTCAGAATGAGTGTTTTCATCTTTCGTACTTTTTAATGTTTATAGCCGCACGAAAATATTAAAAAAAACGAATAAAAACGCGCTTTAAGATATATTTAAAACGTTTGTGCCCGAAGATTTTACCCGGCAGATGTTCGCCGCTTAACTGAATACCTGAAGGCGGTTGGCATCCAGACGTAAAAAGATAAAGATCAAAATAGTAAATGCCCAAAGGGAAGAACCTCCGTAGCTGAAAAAAGGCAGGGGGATGCCGATGACGGGAGCCATTCCGATCGTCATTCCTATATTGATCGCCACATGAAAGAATAAAATGCTGGCTACCCCGTATCCATAGATGCGGGAAAAATCCGAACGCTGACGTTCCGCCAGGTAAATAATTCTTAAAATAAAGGCCATAAGTAGTCCGATCAGTATGGCCGAACCGACAAAACCCCATTCTTCGCCGACTGTACAGAATATAAAATCGGTACTTTGTTCGGGAACAAAATTGAATTTGGTCTGGGTACCCTGTAGAAATCCTTTTCCTAATAAGCCTCCTGAACCTATTGCAATTTTAGATTGATTGACGTTATAACCGGCTCCGGTCAAATCGGTTTCTATCCCCAATAAATTATTGATCCGGTCTTTCTGGTGGGGCTGTAATTTTTCGAAAGCATAGTCGACACCTACCGTCGCTCCGATACAAACCCAGGAAGCCAGTAAAACGAGCAGTATATGCTTCATCTTACGCTTATATATAAAATAAATACCGATCAAACCGGTCGATAAATAAGCGTACAATAATAATCTTTCATTTCCGATATTGAATTCAAATAACCACTTCAAAAATAATAAAAATAGGAAGCAGCTTACCAGGAAAATAATGATCCGATAAAATTCCTGTTTATTCTGACGGTAATACAGGAAGGCTATCAACGTCCCTGCAATAATCAGAGATAATACGACGATGGGGGGATAGATCAGGGTGAATATAAAAATAGCTATAGCTATAAAACATAATAATAGAAGTGAACCATGTAAACCTTCTCTATACATTACAAGGATAAACGAACTGTATACCAGTGCAGAACCGGTATCGTTCTGCAAGACAATCAAACCGGCCGGAATAGCCAATAACAAACCGATCAATGCCAGGCTTGAAAAGCGCATGATTTTAAAACCATGCCTGCTCATTACATTCGCAATAGCCAGACAAGTAGCGAATTTTCCGAATTCGGCCGGTTGTATCCGGATACCTCCGATTTCAAACCACGAACGGGCTCCATGGGATTCTACCCCGAAGACCAGTACGGCGGCCAAAAGTCCGACCGTCAGTCCATAGATCACAAAAGAAAAAGCGGTAAAAAATTTACTGTCGGTAAGTAAGATAAAAATACCCAATACGAAGGCAGCCCCGATCCACAACAATTGTTTTCCGTATTTCAGGTCGATATCCAAAATATTGCTGTGGCTTTCATCGTATACAGCCGCATAGATATTCAGCCATCCCATAAAAACCAGGAGGGTATATAAGAAAATGGAGAGCCAGTCTATATTTTTCAAAAGTTCTGATTGCCTGTTCATAATTCCAAGATTAATCTTCTTCGTTTTGCTTTTCTTCTGCTGTCTTCAAATGCTGTTCTTTCTTCGGAGTTTCCGGGATAATCAGATTAGAGTTCAACATTCTTTCCTCAATTGCTTTTTTGCGGGGAGCGATCTTGCCCTTGAGGTATTTCTCCATAATCAGTCCTCCGATAGGTACTGCATATTGGGCACCGAATCCTCCGTTTTCAATATAGATAGCGATCACAATTTTAGGGTTGTCTTTAGGAGCGAAGGCCATGAAAATGGAGTGATCCTCTCCATGCGGATTCTGAGCTGTCCCGGTTTTACCGCATATGACTACCGAATCGATAGAAGCCCCGCGGGCCGTTCCGCTGCTGGCTGCCATCGCCATACCTTCTACGACGATATCGAAGTATTTCCGGTCACAGTCGACCGTATGTTTCTCGACCTGATTGTTCGCCCCTTCGATCGGACGTACGATATGAGGAGTCATATAATACCCCCGGTTAGCCAATACACAGGCCATATTGGCTATCTGCAAAGGAGTAAGCTCCAACTCTCCCTGTCCGATAGAAAGAGACATAATATAACTCCAGCGCCAATCCTGAGTCCGGAATTTGCGATCGAATAGCGGAGGAGTGGGAATTGAACCACTGATCTCATTGGAGAAATCAGGACATATCTTCGCACCTAAACCGAAGGAACAAATAAAATCTCTCCATTCGATGTAAGCATCCCGAACACTATCGTATTTCCGATTTTCCAGTATCCTTCGCCACACATTTACAAAATAGGGATTACAAGACTGCTGAATAGCCTGGTACAGATTCAGGGGAGAATTGTGATTGTGGCATCCCATCCGGATCCCTCCGATAGCTGTCTTAGCTTTCCCGTAACATTCGAAACAAGTTTCAGGGGTAATGACTTCTTCCTTTAAACCATACAGTGCTTGCAGTGTTTTAAAAGTAGAACCGGGAGGATAAGCTCCTGAAACGGTACGGTCGAACAGAGGCTTATTGGGATCCTGATTCAATTTTTTATAATTTTTACCTCTTTCCAGGCCGATCATCAGTTGGGGATCGTAGCCGGGGCTGGAAACTTTCAGTAGGATTTCACCTGTCGAGGGTTCCATAGCGATGATTCCGCCTCTCTTATTTCGCATGAGCTGGTAAGCATATTCCTGTAAGTCGATGTCCAGCGTTGTCGTGAGATTTTGTCCTACGATAGCGGGTTTATCATATAGACCGTTTTGGTAAGAGCCTTTTACACGATTATAATTGTCAACCAGTAGGATTTGTTCCCCTTTCGTACCTCTCAGCAGATTTTCATAACTTTTTTCGAGTCCGTTGACTCCGATATAGTCACCGGGAGCGTAGGTGCTGTCCTGTTCGACCAAAGTTTGGCTGACTTCTCCGATATATCCGAAGACATCGGCAGAATGGGAAACGTTATACTTTCGTAATGTTCGGGTCTGCATGAAAAATCCCGGATATTTGTGTAATTTTTCCTGCAATACGGCATATTTGTTGGCCGTGATCTGAGAGATCAGGACAGAAGCCTTGAAAGGAGAGTATTTCCGGCATTTGACCATATTTTTAATCAGCATATCTTTATCTATACCCAAAATAGTGATCAGCTCGGTTGTATCGAAATCTTTCACCTGACGGGGAATCACCATGAGGTCGTATGCCGGCTGGTTTTCTACCAATAATTTACCGTTCCGGTCAAAAATCAATCCTCTGGCCGGATATTGAGTCGCAATTCGTTGAGAGTTCATCATGGCTTTTATCTGGAATGAATCGTCTATCACCTGCATATAAAATAAGCGGATGATATAAATACAACAAACACAGATAATGATAGCCGAGATAACTGTTTTCCGATGTGTGTATTTGTTCATAACAATCTAACCGGGAATTTGAAAATTCAATATGCTCGAATTCAATTCTATTGGTTCTGTTTTTTCTTCAAAGCTATAAAATAATATAGCAAGATGAAAAAAGTAGAAGCTAAAGTGCTGAATAAAATACGCAGGCCGGTGATCACGAAATTGTGGACACTGAACGTTTCACAAAGGATCAGCACGGTGTTGAAAATCGCAGTACTGATAAAGACATATTTGAAAAACCAACCGAAATCACTGATTTTCTGTTTTCCCTGAATATCGTCGATCTGTTCCCGGTTTGAAGTCAGCATCAACAAACGGGGACGAATATAGGCCAATAAAGTCGTTGCCGCAGCATGAATACCCATGGTGTGGTTGGCCAGATCGACAAATAAACCTAAAAAGAAACCGAAAAACAAAATCGTTGCATTACGTAAACGGTAAGGCAGAATGTATATGGCCAGAATATAAATGTTGATATAGACGTAGGAGTGAAGCTGAATATTATCCAATATGGTCAATTGGAGTAATAGCAACACGAAGAGATGTATAACAAATTTGATATTACTCATGATTTTCCCTCCCTAAAGCCTGTTGTTCTTCTTTTCTGGTATTAGCGATAATGTATACATCCGAGATGCGTTTAAAATCAGTTGCAAGTTTTACTTTTATCGTCAGAAAATTAGCCGTTTCCTTATTTACCGATTCTACGAAGCCGATCATCTCACCTTCCGGGAAAATACTGGAAAATCCTGAAGTCACAATCGTATCGCCCACTTCTGTATCTACATGAAAGGGTATGTCGTTCAGATAAGAATACCGATAATCGTCTCCGTCCCATTGAAGTGAACCGTAGTAACCGTTTTTTTTGATTTTCGCTGAGATCCGAAGATTGGTATTGATCAAGGGTAATACCCGCGCATAACGATTGCTTACTTTCTCGATAATACCGACCACTCCTTCACTCGAACAAACGGCCATTTCGGGTTTGCTCCCCTCAGTTGCGCCTTTGTCGATAACAATATAATTTTTAGTCTTGTTAAAACTGGAATTGATCATTTCAGCTGTTTTGTATACATAATCGACATCGGCAGAATCGGTAGGGGCCCATAATGTATCCGCATTACTGATCCGATTGAGAAGTTTCAGTTTTTCAATCTCATTTCTCAATTCGGTATTCTCTGCAACTAATTTTTCGTTGGTTACTTTCAGATAGAAATAATCGTCTACCCGGGTAACCACGGAAGATATGGTTCCGAAAAATGATGCTGTATAGCCTGAAAACACAGTTCTCTGATAGTTATTGTGTAAAACTATCAGAGAAAAGGAGAGGACTTCCAACAAAATAAAAATTATAGTAAAATGATATTTTAATATCAGTTTTATAATTTCTTTCACAGCCTAATGGGTTTACCTGATCAGGAAAGAGAACTTATCGACATTCTTTAAAGCAATACCTGTTCCCCGGGCAACAGCTCTCAACGGATCTTCTGCAATATGGAAAGGGATATTGAGCTTATCGGTCAGACGTTTGTCCAAACCTCTCAATAAAGCACCACCTCCTGCCAAATAAATTCCTTTATTGACGATATCTGCATATAGTTCGGGGGGAGTTTGTTCCAAAGCTCCTAGAATAGCGATTTCAATTTTTGATATAGATTTCTCCAGACAGTGAGCGATCTCCTGATAGGATACCGGTACTTCGACAGGTAACGAAGTCATCTGATTCGGTCCCTGTACGATAAAATCGGCAGGCGGTTCATCCAGTTCGGACAGCGCAGAACCTACATGTATTTTGATTTGCTCGGCAGTTCTTTCCCCGATCCGAATATTGTGCTGATGACGCATATACTCCTGAATGTCGTCGGTCAAATCGTCACCGGCAATCCGGATAGATTTGTTGCTAACTATACCACCTAAAGAAATAACGGCAATTTCGGTTGTACCACCACCTATATCTACGATCATATTTCCTTCGGGAGCTTCTACATCCAAGCCGATCCCCAAAGCAGCCGCCATCGGCTCATAAATCATATATACATCTCTTCCTCCTGCATGTTCTGAAGAGTCACGGACAGCCCGGACTTCAACTTCCGTACTTCCCGACGGGATACAAACGACGATCCGCAAAGAGGGAGAGAAGAACTTACTATTTACACTTGCCATTTTAATCATACCGCGCAACATTTGTTCGGCAGCGTTAAAGTCGGCAATAACCCCATCCCGTAAAGGCCGGATGGTTTTGATGTTATCATGTGTCTTTCCCTGCATCTGCCGGGCTTTTTCTCCGATAGCGATAACCTTTTCGGTCTTCCGGTCGATAGCGACAATGGAGGGTTCGTTTACCACCATTTTATCGTTACAGATGATAATCGTATTCGCTGTTCCTAAATCGACAGCTATATCTTGTGTTAGAAATGAAAATAATCCCATTTTAAATGAACGTTAATAATTTATGAGCGTCAACCTCAATGGATTGTTTAATGTTTAAAATGTCTCATGCCGGTGAAAATCATAGCGATACCGTATTTGTTCGCAGCATCGATAGACTCCTGGTCTCTGACCGATCCTCCAGGCTGTATGATAGCTGTAATACCTGCTTGGTGAGCAGCTTCTACACAATCGGAGAAAGGGAAAAAGGCATCCGATGCCATCACACTTCCCGCAATACGATCGCTTCCCTGACGGATAGCGTTTTCTAAGGCCCAAATCCGGCTGACCTGTCCCGGGCCGACACCCGTTGTACACAAATCTTTAGCGATAGCGATACCGTTCGATTTGGTATGTTTCACTACTTTCCAGGCGAAGAGCAGATCTCTCATTTCAGCTTCGGTCGGTTGCCGTTTTGTGACGACTTTCAATTCCGATTCATGAAGTAGCTGGGTATCCGAATCCTGAATCAATAAGCCGCCAAGCACTGTTTTCGCTTTGCTGGCTTTCCGGTTTTTCTGATCGATATGGTCGAGTTGTAATAAACGTAAATTTTTCTTTTTAGTCAATATTTCCAATGCCTCTTTAGAGAAAGAAGGAGCTACGATCACTTCCAGGAAAATCTTGGCCATTTCGGTTGCCGTGGCTGCATCTATTTCCCGGTTTGCCGCCACGATTCCACCGAAGATAGAAACCGGATCGGCTTCATAGGCTCTCCGGTAGGCTTCTGCCAATGTTTCTGCACTCCCGACCCCACATGGATTAGCGTGTTTGGCTGCAACTATAGTCGGTTCGTCGAATTCTTTTAAGGTTTCGAGTGCTCCGTCGGTATCTCCGATATTGTTGTAAGAAAGCTCTTTACCATGCAATTGGACAGCTCCGGTAAGTGTGCCTTGCGTCCCTAGTACAGAAGCATAAAAAGCAGCACTTTGATGGGGATTTTCGCCGTACCGAAGATCTTGCTTTTTCTCGTAGGTGAGAGTCAGTGTTTTCGGGTATTTGATATTCAGACGTTCGGAAAAATATCCTGCAATCAGAGCATCGTAGTGGGCGGTGTGGATAAATACTTTCGCTGCCAGCATTTCTTTGGTTTCGGCTGTCGTATCTCCGTTGTTTTTCAACTCATCGATTACCAGTCGATAGTCTTCGGGATCGGTGATGACCGTAACGAATTTGTAGTTTTTAGCAGCGGCCCGGATCATAGTGGGCCCGCCGATATCTATATTTTCAATGATTTCTGCATGGGATACCCCTTCTTTCAGAATGGTTTGTTTAAAAGGGTAAAGGTTACAAACCACAATATCGATCGGTTCTACTCCCAGTTCTGCCATCTGTTTCCGATGCTTTTCGTTGTCACGGATCGCCAGAATACCACCTTCTACATTGGGATGCAGGGTCTTCACTCTGCCGTCAAAACATTCGGGGAACTTAGTCAGATCTGAAATATCCTGAACTTTAATGCCTTCTTCTTTCAGTTTTTTAGAGGTCCCGCCGGTTGAAATGATCTCCCAGCCCATAGAATCCAGTGATTTAGCGAACTCAACAATACCTGTCTTATCAAATACACTAATTAATGCTCTCTTCATCCGGATTATATTTTTTTAGTTATCATCCGAGCTATCGGATTTTATTCATTTTATACAAATCGTATTTCGTTGCAAAGGTAAAAAAAAAGAAGATTATTTTTATATAAAATCGCAGATAGTGCATTTTTTTTATGGATACACCTATTCGCTGTGTTTTAATAATTGACAATGAGTTTATTACCTACTTTTGAAATGGGATATCCTTTCAAGGGGTAAATTTCATAAGTCAGATTGAAAGGGGTTCCGTAACGAAGTGAAAATTGAGTGTGACAAACCGGACAAACAGCCAGTTCTCCGTCCAAATCTTCTTTCGTAAAATGGGAAGTCAGTTCCTGGCAGTTGGTACAGGTGGCATCCCAGCAAGCATATTCGGTATCGTTCAAACGGATGACGACGATTCCTTGGCCATTATATCCCAATGATTTGGCGTCCGGCTGGGAACTGGTCAGGTAAATAGGCTGGCCGGGAACCTGAAGATTACTTTCGCCTCCTATTCCTAAATTAATCTGTGTATATACCGGGACATAAGGAATGAGGTGTTTATCCCTGAGTTTTTCGTTGAATTTATCCCCGCAACCGATATTTATTCCCAAAGTGATGGAAACTAATAAAAAAAATACTATTTTTGATTTCATGAATAAGAAATTTGCGACACAAATATAATAAATATGAATATCTCTACAGCAGAATTCGATTGGATTTCCCTGATATTGGTCATAGGGGCTGGACTTATCGGTTGGATAAAAAGTAATAATGCAAAGAAAACCCAAGTCCCGCCTGTTTTTGAACAACCCGGTCAGATCGGGGAAGAAGAAGAGATTCTGCCCAATGTAGAAGAGTATACAATAACTGAAAATAAAGATGTTTCAGATGGACCGGTTATACAGGAAATCGTTGCTGATTATTACAGAGATCCGAAAGTCATGATTGACGACAGGGATGAATTACCGGCCGAAGAAAATGAAGAGGAAGAACACGTACAGTTCGACATCCGGCAGGCTATTATCAGCAGTGAAATTTTAAAACGGCCTCAATATTAAAACCGGATACCGATACCTGTAGAGAAGGTGAATAAATAAGGTTTGAAATCGATGTCGTCATTCCGACTTAAAGATTGCAGAAAATATTTGAAGCCCGGCTCGATCATAATTCTGATGTTAGACGTGACCGGATATTCCATCCCCAATCCGATATCCGTACTTATATTGAAATTACGGATATCTTCTGTACTTCCGATATATTCTTTGTCTCTTCCATTCCTTAAGAATACCTTGTTATTTACGATAAAATTGCCGCTTACTCCTCCCGATACGGCAAACAATACTTTATTATTATTCAGTAAATACCGCACATGAAGAGGAATTTCGAGCGTACCGAAAGTTTGTTCGATGGTTTCACTGCTGCTACTGTTCAAACTACTGAGCAAAATAGCTTCCGGACTACGGTAGGCGACACCTTGGGTACGGGTTTTAATATTTCCCAACGGAGTGGCGATCATCCGGTCACTATGTTGGAGCGAAGGGAGCATCATCGCCCGGACTCCCGAGCCTGCTCCGGAAGTTTTCTGTCCCATACGGGAATAGAATAATCCTGTTTGTACGGAAAATCTTTTATTGGCAGAGACAGATAATTTTAATCCACCTCCGACATTCATCAAGCCGTCCATCTGGTTACTGGAATAACTCACTCCCCTGGAATTTTTTAACGAAGAGGAATAACTACCGGATGAATAGGCCGGAACAAAGTGGCCGCTGACCATCACTTTGATTTTTCTTTTTTCATCCGTTGTCAAGGAAGTGGGCGTATTCAGTAATTTCTGATATTCTTTTTGATTTTGATAGGCTTCTTTACTGGTTAAAGGAATAAAATTGCGTTGAAGCTTCCGGGTAGAAATTGCATAGTCCGGTGCTGTCTGCTCGATAAATCCGGCTTCACCGGCTCGATGCATTTGAATCGGTTCTAATTCAGTCCTCTTGTTTTGTGCTATCAAAACCGGTACTTCCGTCACCGTCTCCTTCGTTACATATTGAACGGTCTTTTCTTCTTGTATAGAATCGGAGAAGGTATCCGGCAAATTCGTGGAATCTTTTGTTTTTAATATTTCTGTACCGGTAATACCGGCAACTTCTATTTCGGGTGATTCGACGGAATAGAACAACCAAATTCCGATAAAAGCGGCGACCACTGCTGCTGCAGCTGCAGTGCGCCACCACCACAACGCCACTTTGTGTTTGTTTTTGTTCAGCTGTCGTTCTATATTTCCCCAGATATAGGGAGGAGGCTCATAACTTTTATCCTGAAGGGCCTTTTTAAAAAGATGATCTAAATTATTGTTCATGGTCTAAATATTCCTTCACTTTTCTTTTTAATATTTCCCTGGCTCTGGCCAGATTGGATTTCGACGTACCCTCGTTAATACCGAGTAAGGCTGCGATATCCTTATGGGACATTTCTTCGATCACATAGAGGTTGAAAACCATTTTGTACCGTTCCGGAAGTTGATTTACAAAATCAGCCAACACTTCTTCCGGAATGCTGACCTCTTCGTCTATGTCCTCGTTATCTTCGATTTCAGGTAACTCCTCTACAATTTGCAATGGGGAATTTTTCCTGAATTTCTCCATTGCCGTATTGATCATGATCCGTTTCATCCATCCCTCAAATGAACCTTTTCCGGTATATTGCCCGATAGAAGTGAAAATTTTGATAAATCCATCCTGCAACGTATCTTCGGCATCTGCCCGGTCTTTGGAAAAACGGAGACATAATGCAAACATTTTTGCAGAAAATATCTGATAGATTTTCTCTGCTGCCTGTCTGTCACCCTGTTTGCATTTATCTATTATTCGGTCCAAATTACACATCAATATCTGTTATAGAGATGTAAGAAATTTAAAAAGGTTGCGTCCCTGATAAAAAGAAAATCAGAAAAAATGAAATGATTTACCAATGTTCACAATTCCATTATGAACATTGGTAAATATGAGTAGAATAGAAGCCGGATCATAGTACCGGTTTGGTCTTTTCAGCCAGCCATTGAGCTTCCTCGGGAGTCAGATAAGGTGCAGTTTTTTCATAGACTGTTTTGTGATAGTCGTTCAGCCATTTTTTTTCATCTTCACTTAACAAATCAAGTAATAGAGCTGAAGTATCGAAGTAGCAGAGTGTTAATGTCTCAAATCCATACCATTCCCCGAATTCATTTTTACTGACCGGGATACATAAAATCATATTTTCATGCCGAATACCGTGCGAACCTTCCCGATACAGACCAGGTTCGTCGGAGGTTACCATACCGGGAACCACATCCTGGTTTTTCAATTCCTGGCGGATAGCCTGAGGACCTTCATGTACATTTAAGAAAAAGCCGATCCCATGCCCCGTACCATGTCCATAGTTCCGGCAAGTTTGCCAAAGAGGCTGACGAGCGATAGCGTCTATATTACAACCTTTGGTACCTTTCGGAAAAATGCATCTGCTCAGTGCAATCATTCCTTTTAATACGGTGGTGTAATCTTCTTTTTCCAAGCGAGTTAGTTCTCCAAGTGGAACTGTCCGTGTAATATCGGTCGTACCATGTGTATATTGGCCCCCGGAATCGATCAGATAAAATCCACGTGGCTGCAGTTCTGCATCTTCTCCCGGAATAGCCGAATAGTGAGGCAGTGCTGCATTGGCACCATAAGCTGAAATGTTGGCAAAACTATCTTCTGCATATCCGTCATTTTGGGCTCTGAAAGCCGAAAGTTGTTCGGAAACAGAGATTTCCGTCAAATGGTTGCCGATATTACGTTCCACCCAATAAAAGAATTTCGTCAGGGCTACACTGTCTTTTATACAAGCTTTTCTGAACCCTTCAACTTCTATCGGATTTTTGATGGCTTTTGCCAAAACAATAGGTGACTCTTGTTCTTTTACCTGAAATTCTGTAAAGAGTTTATGATAGACAGCATAATTTAAGGTGGCCGAATCCACGGTAAACACCGAATTTTTGTCTAGTTCTTCCAGGAATAAAAACAAATGATGATAATCCCGGATTTCTATACCTTCCTGACTTAATTGACTTGCGATTTCGCGAGAGACTTTGGTATTTTTTATAAACAACCAGGCTTTGGCTTTACCGACAACTGCATAACTGATGGCAACAGGATTGTAAATGATATCGTTGCATCTTACATTATATAACCAGGCGATTTCATCCAGGCAACTGAAAAGCATATAATCTGCATGTGCAGCTTGTAACTTTTCCCGGATCATGGTTATCTTTTCATTAGCCGATTTTCCGGCAGTAGCGGTAGGTACTAAAAAGAGTTGGGCATCGGGTAAGGAAGGACGATCCAGCCATATCTCTCCTAATAGATCTGTTTTTTCTACAACAGTAATCTGTTTGGGGGTTAGGGTCTCTTGCAGATTTTTCATGTCACAGACAGAAATACAGAAACTATCCAAACCGACCCGACTTCCTTCCGGTAAGTTGGTTGCCAGCCATTCCGGATAATCGACCGCTTCCGGCACTCTCAATTTATGCATCTGTATTCCCGAATCCTTCAGTTGTTTTTCCGCCTGTATAAAATAACGGGTATCTGTCCAAAGTCCGGCTTCATTTTTCAAGACGACAACCGTACCGAAAGATCCTGTGAAACCGGAAATCCATTGTCTTTGTTTCCAGGCTGCCGGTAAATATTCACTATTGTGCGGATCGGTTCCGGATATAATATATGCATCCAGTGATTCGCGTTCCATAATGGCTCTTAAAGCTGAAAGTTTTTCCTTGATCGTCATAATCCAGATTTTAAATTTCACCAAATATAATAAGAAAAATTAAAATTCTAGCAGCGGTTGTCATCGAGTAGTGCTATTTTCTAATAAAAGAATAGAAATGTTATACATTACAATTGTAATACATGGGGATTTTACAGGAATTAAAGGTTCTTGTATTACAAATGTAATCAAATTCCAAAACAACAGAAGTGAATTACAATCTTAACTCAGGGGATTTGGAATATTTTACATTTTTTATATTTTAAGATATATAATAATGATTATCAGTATTATATATCCTATTTTGAATAAATTACTTTAATTACCTGGGGCAAACTTCAGTTGTTAAAGCGATAAATAAGGCAATTTGAAGGTATTTATATTTATATATTTATTTAATATCCAGTTATTTATGTTATATCATTTTATATTTCACTTCATATAAAAAACAGAAATATAACCTTAGGAATATATATTCAAATTGTTAATTTACAGAAACTTAGTATCGAATAACCTTTTAACTGCTCACTAAATTACTGATTTTAAGGATTTAACCATACCGATAAATCATGGATTGATTGTATTATTACATTTGTAATGTATATCATATTACAAATGTAATTTTGATAGTTGCAGAATATATATTACATTTGTAATGCAATATTTTACAAGATGCAAGAGAGATTTAAGCAGCTTTTGGAAGAAAAAAATCTGACAGCAACTCGTTTTGCTGCAATGATCAAGGTCAATGCTTCGGCGATGTCACATATTCTGAACGGGCGAAGTAAACCCGGATTCGATGTATTGGACAAAATTGCACAAGCTTTTCCGGACGTAAACTTAAATTGGTTGATTTCCGGTAAAGGCTCTCTATACAATAACCGTATTTCCACTCCGGCTAAAGAGGTTGAAAAAATACCTGTTCAGAAAAATTTATTTGAAGAAGAAGAAAAACGCTTTCCTATCGAAGAAAAAAATACAAAAGCAGAAGAGATTTTACGACCGGCCGTTTCCGTCGCTTCGATACCTACAGCCAAAGGAAAGAAGGTCAAACGGATTATCTTATTTTTTGAAGACGGCAGCTTCGAAGATTATGAGAAATGAGGTTATCTTCATATAGCATTCAGACAGCCTCATTTCTGATTTGAAGTATTTATATCAGTCCGATAATTTCTTTGACAGACTTACAACCATTTTCATCCAGATAATCGTTTATACCTTCGATTATTTTTACGGTGATCGCCGGATCGATAAAATTAGCGGTTCCGATTTGAACAGCAGAAGCGCCTGCCAATAAAAATTCGATAGCATCGGTCGCACACATGATTCCTCCAAGGCCGACAACCGGAATCTTTACTGCTTTAGCGACTTGCCAAACCATACGTAGAGCGATCGGTTTTACACAAGCTCCGCTCAATCCCCCGGTAATCGTACTTAAAACGGGTTTGCGTTTTTTGGCGTCGATAGCCATTCCCAGCAGAGTATTGATCAGAGAAACCGAATCGGCTCCTTCACTTTCTACAGCCAAAGCTATTTCCTGTATATTAGTCACATTGGGGGATAATTTTACCATCAAATGCTTTTTGTATACCCGTCTGACTGCTTTTACGACTTCGGCAGCAGAAGCACAACTGGTACCGAAAGCCATTCCACCTTCCTTTACATTGGGACAGGAAATATTCAATTCGATGGCAGGGATGTGATCCAAGGCGTTGATTTTTTCTGCAGTCTCCGCATAATCAGTGATGGTAGACCCGGAAACATTTACCAGAATATTCGTTTCGATATCCTTTATTTCCGGATAAATACGTTCGATGAAATAATCGACCCCTTTATTTTGCAAGCCGACTGCATTCAACATACCGGACGGGGTTTCAGCCATACGGGGATAGGAATTCCCTTCGCGGTGTTTTAGGGTAGTACCTTTTACTATAAATCCACCCAACTTATCGAGTTGAATGAAATCTTGGAATTCTAAACCATAACCAAATGTTC
The DNA here is from genome assembly GCF_985060555.1 of Odoribacter sp. NCBI lineage: Bacteria > Pseudomonadati > Bacteroidota > Bacteroidia > Bacteroidales > Odoribacteraceae > Odoribacter > Odoribacter sp. Next base: position 119,309 of record NZ_CFKYFN010000090.1, read on the forward strand.
CTGATGCTGTCAATACAGGATTTTTTAGCTCTAAGCCATTGAGGTTTATATTTAAATCTGCCATTTTAAATCATTTATATTAAATACCGGACCGTCTGTACATACACATTTATGACCTTCTTTGGTGTCGTTTACACAGCAAAGGCAAGCTCCGATTCCACAAGCCATCGTATTCTCCAGAGAAACTTCACAATCGATATGTTTAGAATAAGCATACCTGGCAACTGCTTTCATCATCGGTTCGGGGCCACAACAAAAGATATGGTCGAATTGTTCAGTTAGAATGGTATGCTGAGTGGGATATCCCTTTTCTCCATAAGAACCGTCTTCGGTTGTATAGTATACCGTTGCATACTTTTCATACTCTTCTTTTAAGATAATATCTTTCACTGTCCGGGTTCCGATCAGAACCACCGGGTGTAGCCCTTTATCGGAGAGTTCTTTGGATAAATGCAAAAGGGGAGCGATACCGACACCGCCACCAACCAGTAAACATCGTCCTTGTTCGGGTTGAGAGAAGCAATTTCCCAATGGAAGTATAATATTCAACTGTTCACCGGGCTTAAGCGTGGACAATTTTTCGGTCCCTTTACCTGCAATTTTTACTAAAAGATAAAGCAGGCCTTGTTTCTTATCCACATCATGCACGGATATCGGCCGGCGTAAAAAAGTAGAAGGGGAATGGTCTACTCTGACATTGACGAATTGTCCTGCCTGGATCTCCGGTAACTCTATGGAATGCAATACCAATAAAAAATTGTCTGCATTGAGCCGGCGGTTTTCTTTAACAGTAAAATCTAGTATTTTCTTCATGCTGTTTAATGAGATCTGGTGATCACTGATTTATTATTTATTGCAATTTTTCTTTCAGATAGTGCCCTGTATAGGATTCCGGACATTTTACCACTTGTTCCGGTGTACCGGTACAAACGATACGTCCACCTTCTTTTCCTCCCTCAGGTCCGAGGTCGATAACATAGTCGGCACATTTGATAACATCCATATTGTGTTCGATGATCAATACGGAATGTCCCCGTTCGATCAAAGCATTCAACGAACTCATCAATTTATGAATGTCGTGGAAATGCAGACCTGTCGTCGGTTCATCGAAAACAAAAAGGGTAGGATCGGCATTTTCCCGGCTTAAATGATAAGCCAGTTTGACCCGTTGGCTTTCACCACCGCTGAGAGTACTGGAAGACTGGCCCAGCTTCACATAACCTAATCCAACGTCTACCAATTTTTGTAACTTATCTACAATACTACGTTCGCTATGACCATTCCCCGCAGAAAAAAATTCCAGGGCCTGATTTACGGTCATTTCCAGAATATCATAAATATTTTTACCCTTATAACTGATCTCCAGTACCTCGTCTTTAAAGCGTCTGCCTTTGCAGTGTTCACACTCCAGAAATACATCCGCCATAAATTGCATTTCCACTTTAATAATTCCTTCTCCCTGACATTCTTCACAACGCCCACCGGGTACGTTGAAAGAAAAATGTGCCGGTTTAAACCCCTGTACCTTAGCAGCTTGTGTATCTGAGAAAATTTTACGGATATCGTCCCAAGCCTTTAAATAGGTAACCGGATTGGAGCGTGTAGATTTTCCTATCGGATTTTGGTCGATAAATTCGACTCCGGTAATGGCTTTCAAATCTCCGGTGAGTTTATCGAAACTACCTGTGCGATCGGAATAATCTCCATATAATTTCTTTAAGGCAGGTACCAGAATCGTTTTTATCAAAGTACTTTTACCTGAACCGCTGACTCCGGTAATCGCAGTCATGATTTTCAAAGGAATATCGACAGTGATATTTTTCAGGTTATTCTCGGTTGCTCCGCTGATTGTTATTTTTTGTTTCCAGGGACGTCTCCGGGCAGGAACTTCGATTTTACGCTTCCCGAAAATATAATCGGCGGTTAACGTACCGGCAGTTTTCAGTGCTTTCATATCGCCCTGAAATACAACTTCACCCCCCAGGCGTCCAGCCTGAGGGCCGATGTCGATCACCTGATCGGCTGCTTTAATGATGTCTTCGTCATGCTCGACGACGATGACGGTATTTCCCAAATCCCTTAGTTTTTTCAATACTTTGATCAATTGTTCGGTATCCCGGGAATGTAATCCGATACTAGGTTCATCCAGGATATAGAGCGAACCGACCAAAGCCGAACCCAGGGAAGTAGCTAAATTGATCCGCTGGGATTCTCCACCTGAAAGTGAAGAAGAAAGCCGGTTCAGAGTGAGATAACCCAAACCTACTTCAAGTAAAAATTCAAGTCGGTTCTTAATATCGGGAAGGATCCTTTCTGCCACTTTGTTTTGAGCCGGAGTCAAAGAAAGGGTATCGAAGAATACTTTCAGATCGGATACCGGCATTTCAACCAGTTCGGGCACCGATTTACCGCCGATCTTCACGTATGAAGCTTCGGGTTTTAAGCGAGTACCATGGCATTCTGGGCACTTGGTCTTTCCTGTATACCTGGCAATCATCACCCGGTTTTGAATTTTGTATTTTTTGGATTCCAAATAATTGAAGAAATCGTAAATTCCTCCAAAGTACGGACATCCGTTCCATAGGATATTCTTTTCCGCTTCTGTCAATTCATAATAGGGAGTATGAATCGGGAAATTAACTTTGTGTGCATGTTTCACCAATTCGTTTTTCCATTCGCTCATTTTTTCCCCTCTCCAACACAGCACAGCTTCTTCGTAGATACTGAGCGATTTATTCGGAACGACCAAGTCTTCGTCTATACCCAGAATTTTCCCATATCCTTCACATTTCGGACAGGCTCCCAAGGGAGAGTTGAAACTAAAGGTATTGACTGTAGGCACGACAAAGCTCATACCGTCTGCTTCGAAACGATTGGAAAAGGAGCGAATTTCCCCGTCGATCTCTATAAAACATTCTCCTTTTCCTTCATACAGGGCCGTTTCTACCGATTCGGAAACCCGGGAAGCGGTATCTTTTTCCTGGGTGATGTTGATCCGGTCGATGACGAGATATAGATCGGATGGGCTCGAAAGAACTTTATTTTCAGCGAGGATATCGTCGATCCGGTGATATGCTTTTCCTGATTTTATACGGGTAAATCCCTGGCTCAACAACAATTTTAAAGTTTCCACATCCTGCAAATGTTCAGGACGTGCCAGGATAATAACAGTTTTGCCGAGGTGGTCTTCCAGAATATACCGGGTAATGTCGTCAGTATGATCTCTTTTTACTTCCCGTCCCGATATCGGGGATATGGTTTGTCCTGCCCGGGCATATAATAATTTGATATAATCGTATATTTCTGTAGAAGTACCTACCGTCGAGCGTGGATTAGAAGTATTTACCTTCTGTTCGATTGCAACGGCAGGGGGAATTCCTTTGATATAATCACATTCCGGTTTATTCAGACGTCCCAGAAACTGCCGGGCATACGACGACAGACTCTCGACATACCGGCGCTGACCTTCGGCATATAGCGTGTCGAAAGCCAAAGAAGATTTGCCGCTACCTGATACTCCCGTGATGACAATCAGTTTATTGAGTTCGATTTTCAGATCGATATTTTTCAGATTGTGCACCCGTACACCCTTCAAATCAATATATGGTTTATTCATATTATCTTTCACATTTAGCATACAAAGATAATGAAAATGTTGCGAAAAATAAAAGCACCCGGCGAAGGGTGCTTTTAAGCGTTTGGAATATGTTTGGAAATACGTTTATAGTCCGTTTATGACTTTGGTTAATTATTCAGAAACTACTTCGAACTGAACATCGACTTTCACTTCACGATGAAGTTTGATGACAGCGGTATAAGTTCCTACTTCTTTAATTTCTTTCAGCATGATTTTCTTCCGGTCGATATCGAATCCCTGAGCCAATAAAGCTTCTGAAATCATGATATTGTTTACGGAACCGAAAATCTTACCGGTACTGCTGGTTTTAGCACCTACAGTCAGTTTCAATTCAGCCAGTTTTGCAGCCAATTCTTCAGCTTCTGCTTTCAATTTAGCTTCCTTATGTGCCCGTTGTTTGGTATTTTCTGCAACGATTTTCTTTGCAGCTTCGGTAGCTAAAATGGCATATCCCTGAGGAATCAGGTAGTTACGGCCATATCCGGGTTTTACGTTGATCACATCGTCTTTATGTCCCAGATTTGCGATATCTGTCAATAATATAATCTGCATTTCGTGTCCTCCTTTTAATTATTTCATCAAATCGGTTACGTAGGGCAACAAAGCAAGGTGTCTTGCTCTTTTTACAGCAGTTGCAACTTTTCTCTGGAATTTCACAGAAGTACCGGTAATTCTTCTGGGAAGGATTTTACCTTGTTCGTTCAAAAATTTCTTTAAAAATTCAGGATCTTTGTAATCGATGAATTTGATTCTTGCTTTTCTGAAACGGCAGTATTTTTTCTTTTTAACATCCACCGTTGGGGGGGTCAGATATCTGATTTCACTTTCGTTCTGTGCCATAGCTTATTTCTCCTCTTGTTTAGCTGCGTATTTACTTCTTCTTTTTAAAGTATACTCATAAGCATACTTGTCTAATCTAAACGTTAAAAAACGAATAACTCTCTCGTCACGTCTGTAAGCGGTTTCCAGTTTGTCAACCAGTGCACCTTCTGCTTCAAACTGCAACAAATGATAGAATCCGGTCGTCTTTTTCTGGATCGGATAAGCCAGCTTGCGAAGTCCCCAAGCTTCCTCATGTTCAATCGTACCACCATTATCGGTGATGGTATTCTTGAATTTTTCTACCGCTTCCTTTATCTGTTGTTCAGATAAAACGGGAGTTGTAATGAAAACGGTCTCGTAATGATTCAACATAATGATTTGATTATTAGTATAAAAATAATTTATCGGCCGCAAAGGTAGTATTTTCAACTGAAACTGCCAAACAAACAGGGGGCTTTTGAGTTATAAAGTTTATAAAGTCCGTAAAGTTTATAAAATCGATGTTCCCTGCGGGTACTTTTTTTAGGATCACTGAGGCGACCGATGGTAAATATGTATATAACTGCCTCTTTTAATAAATTCTTTTTATATTCAGGGCACGGTGATATTCGTTGGCATGCCGGTTGTGTTCCCGCAGGGTACGGGAAAAATAGTGACTACCGGAAAAATCACTTTTGGCACAGAAAAACATATAATCGTGGTGCTGATAATTCAATACCGCATCGATTACCCGGATAGAGGGCATACGTACCGGTCCGGGAGGAAGGCCTGTATTTTTATAGGTATTGTAAGGAGAGTCTATTTCCATATGTTTATCCAGCACCCGTCTGATGGAGAAATCTCCCCAGGCAAATTTCAGGGTCGGACAAGCTTCTAACTTCCAGCCTTTATTCAAGCGATTGATGTAAACCCCTGCGATGACAGGGTATTCGTCGGCAATATTGGTCTCTTCTTCTACAATCGAGGCCAATATCAGAATATCCATAGGAGAGAGGTCGGCTTTCCGGGCTTTCACTAGCCGCTCTTCTGTCCAGAATTTCCGGTATTCTTTATACATCCGCTGAATAAAATCTTCAACCGGCGTATGCCAATACACCTGGTAGGTGTTAGGGATAAACATACCGATGAAATTTTCCGGCGTAAAACTTAATTTCTTTACATATTCGGCGTTACGGGCCAATTGCAGAAATTCGGTCGAATCGATACCCAACTGACGGGATAAAATCGCAGCAAAGTCCTCTAAAGTACGGATATTGTTAAAAGTCAGGTGAACCGGTTCCTGACGACCGGCACGTAACATATTGATCAATTGATTATTGTTCATCTTGTCGACCAGGCGATACCGGCCGGTTTTTACTGCAGAAGGATATTTTTTCAGTTCTGCAAGCTTGCGAAGGGTGTATTCGTTTTTTACATATCCGCTACTGATCAGTGTTGTCATGACCGTTTCAAAGGAATCTCCCGGCTGAATGAAAATAATCCCATCATCGCCGACAGTGATGTTAGGACGCTGCACAAAGTAATAATAACCTCCTGCAATACCTCCCAAGCCGAGTAAAACAATCAAGCCGACGATTATTCCTGTCTTTTTCATCCGTTGACATTTTTCATTTTTTACTCTTCATTCCGAAAATAGAGTACGTAATAATTCATATCTCGGTCAGGATCGTAACCTTTGCGGATATATTTTTTTTCTCCGTGAATATAGACGTGAAAATTCTTGTCTAATTTAAGGACATGTTTAAAATATTTTTTCTCATCCTTCACAGCAAAATCCGATATGGCGAACTGGTCGGTGAGTTCGACATTATTATCCGTTTCGTACTGGCATTTGAAGTTCTCGAAAGCATTGATTACTTCGGGTTCTTGTACGACTTCTTGTTTGAAACGTTCTTCCGAAAAGACGTCCGCATCCTTAAAGAAATTAATCGATCGGTTGAGCATGTCTATTTGGTCTGCCCGTGGTACATCATTCTCCTGATTGTAAATATCTTTTACAAAATCCTTACACAGGTTCAGATAATTAGAGGTCTGGAAATAACTGGCCTCAGCCGGTTCCAGTCCTAGGAAATCGGTTGTCCAGTAGATCGCCTCTTTGGTATTCGTTTTATCCAGGATACAAACTTTGTATCCATTGTCCCGGTTGACATTGAAGACGATGCAAGCCTTGTCCAGTTTTTTGATATTGATCCCCGATTCTCCCACCAGTTGATAAGTATTCTGATTCATCACTATTTTCAGAAAAGTGTCTTTGGTTTCTGATTTGAAAATGCCGACAGCATCACAGACACCTTCTTCAACATTACAATTTCGAAAATGAACGATATACAATTCTCCGGGTTTGATATTCGGGTTGTTGGATTGTTCGAACAGATGTTCGGCTATTTGGACAGATTGCTGATAAAATTCAGACTCATTGTCGAAGATCTGGGAAACCGACGCATAGACCGGGTTATTCATCAACTCTTCTTCATAGGGCAAAAAGTTGTAATAAGCATCCTTCTTGAAGGCGGACAAGAAATAACTTTTCAATAAATTTACCACATCGGGATCTTCGGGTAGGAAACAACCGTCGGACAAAGTGAGCCCACCGCCTTCGAATTTATTGCCGACATGATGAATCACAATATTACTGATGTCGCTATTTTCAAAATTGATCATGACGATAAAATAGTTAAGGTAAATATTCCTATGTCAGAATCTGAAATTTACACCCAGATTCAAATTTTCCTTGAATTGTAACTTTTTGGAATTGTTCTCATTATAAATAGTTTCCGTATAAATCGAAGCCCTCATGAAATAGTTGATATTAAAGTCTATATTGAGTTTCCAGTTTACTGTAAAAGGAATTTTCTTTTTTTCTTCGTTATCGGATTCAAAATTCAGATAATGGTCTTTTTTTTCATAACTCATAAACCAGGTCAATTCGTTCCTGATGTTCATGATTTTAAAGATATTGTTTTGCGTGCTCCTCAGGTCTATTCTTGCACCGGCCTCCCTTCTGGCCCGTTTACCTTGTTCCACTCCATAACGTCCGACGTCGATTTTCGCCGTATCCCGGACAAAATTCCATTTACCGGCAATAGGGGAGATAAACAACGAAAAACGATCGTTAGGCTTAAAATCAAGACCCAATGACAGGGTGAAATCTCCCGGGCTCATAAAATTGGCAACCAGTTTCTTGTCCTGATCCTGCGGATACTCGTAGGAGTTGAAAAGCTGGGTAATGACATTGAACTGGGCGGTATAATACCAATGTTTAAAGGCCCTTTGTCCCAATTTCGAGTTCAACTCAAAGCGATCTTCATTCTTCCGGATATCTTCATCCCCATTTTTCATGAAACCGAAGCGATAGTGTACCCAGTTTTCCCAGCTGGTATTATTCCGGTTGTAATTCCAGAAATAACGGATATTACTCAACAGGGATAAGGAATTTTCCCCCCCACTGGTCCAGTTGGCCAGTTTACCCTGACTCATGGCCAACTCGACTTCGGAATAATAAGTCCAGTATCTCCGATGTAACTGCCCGACCTGCATCGGATTGAGCTTGAAATATTCATCGTCGAAGCGATTGGAAATGCCGGCTTCATTGGTTTCAGCATGTTTTTTCTCTATGGCGGGACTCTGGTATACATCTTCGTCAACATAGATTTTCAGCCGGTTACCTTGTGGCATCACCTGAATCCAGGTGCCGATCGTGTCGCATATTTTATTGGAAGCCCAAAAACGATGATATTGCATCCGCCCGTTATTGACCCAAAAGCGAACAGAGTTATCGGCCACACTCATGATTTCCAGCAGGACAGAATCCCGGCTGGCATCCCTAAGCCATATATAATTGGAATCCTGATGAATATAGTTGACAAAGGTCTGTAAATCGGTATTGATATATTCTTCAAAATCTCCGGTCAGTAAATACTCAGTATTTTTATAAAATTCGATACTATCATAGGTGATCTTTTGTTCGAGTGTTTCCAGGGCTTGTTCCTTTTTTCCCATCGTTTGGGCATATCTTTTCAGATACTCCACCACATGCTTTAATCTTTCATCTTCAGCATAGCGAATCAGGGTATTGATGGCTTCATTGACCTGTGGTTCCGGATAACGTTCCTTCTTCAGATTTTGTATGGCATACCGGACTCCCGGGTTTTCAATAGTCCGGTTTTCCTGTCTTACTTTGTAGAGAAAAGGAGGGAAGGAGAGCCCCGTCAGTTTATTTACCACAGGGCCGTTCAGTGGTGTCCGGGGCTCCATGACTTCCGGATATAACAACTGGGCCCAACCACTTCCGGTTATACATATAAACAGAAACAAAAGAAATATATTTCTCATAACACACTTATTTAAAAGGAGAATCCGGTTCTTTTGCCATCAGTGAATAACTGAGCCGATCCACTAAACCCGGCAACCATTTACTTAAGAATACGGCTAATTTACCTTCTACAAAAGTCATTATAATTTCTCTTTTTCTTTTTCTGATTCCTTTCACGATGATTGCAGCACATTTCTCGGCAGTCATCATTTTGTTTTCGTTCCGGGGACTTTCTCCTTGTTGCCGTCCATTGGCATTCAAAGCAGTTTTCCGTATGTTGGAAGCTGTAAAACCGGGGGCTGCCACCATCACATGAAGTCCTTTTTTCATATTTTCGATCCGGACGGTATTCAAAAATCCACGAACGGCAAATTTACTGGCCGCATAGCCTGTACGTCCCGGCAGACCTATAAATCCTGCAATAGAAATCACTCCGACCAAACTTCCTTTGGATTCCAATAAATAAGGTAAGGCATATTTCGAACAATATACGGTTCCCCAGAAATTGACATCCATTACTTTGCGGAGTACTGCCGGTTCCAGATCTTCCAACAAAGCGCGCATAGAAATTCCGGCATTGTTGATCAAAGCATCGATCCGTCCGAAACGGGCATAAGCTTGTTCGATCAATTCTTTACAAGCCAATTCTTTCGTCACATCGGTACGTACCGACAACACCTCAGCTCCTTGCTGTCTTAAATCTTGTTCGATATGAAGTAATTCCTCAATATTTCTTGCTGCTAAGACAACTTTAGCTCCTTGATGTGCCAATTCGTATGCTAAAGCTTTACCAATTCCGGACGACGCACCAGTAATAATAACGACTTTATCCCGCATAGTATGATGTGTGTTAAAACAATGTGGACAAAGATAATAATTTTTGTTGACATCTTTTTGAGCAAATATTTAAAATCTATAATAAGAATTGGGGTAAACTCAGTCTGGAATATTTGTCCTATAATTTATATTATGTTAATAATGATATTTTAAAATAAAGGGGAGTGGAAAATCCCCTTTATTTTTACTGTGCTTCGAGCTTTTGTTTTATCTCATCATATCTCTGCTGATATTCAGGTTTTTGATTTCTCAGTTTGAAATAAAGTTCTCTCAAAGTTACCAGGGTATTTTTTTCATCCGGACTGAGTTCCAATGCTTTTTCAAAATACGGAATGACAGATTCATAAGCGATGTAAACTTTTTCCAATTCTTTATTATATTCGTTGACATCGACTATATCCTGAACTTTTTTATGGAAATTGATCGCTTCTGTCAATTTAATATTTCCCAGATTGTATTGAGCCAAAAAGTCTTTCGGATCCAATTCCAACGCTTTTACATACATTTCCTCTGCTTGTGCCGGCCGCTCGGTTTTTTCGTATAATGTACCTTTAGCTCTGTAAAAAGATGCATTTTTCGGATCTTGTTTGATAGCCGCATCCAGATAAACTTCAGCTTTTTCAGGTTCACCCCCCAATAAATAATGATTGATCAATTCCACTAACATATACGCATTATCGGGATATTGTTCGTATCCTTTGTGCAGATATTCCAGTGCTTCATCGGTTTTGCCTTGTTGTTTCAAAACATTACTCAACATCGCATAACTTTGAGCCGGTTCGTAATTCAATTTTATAGATTCTTTCAGGAATTTTTCAGCATCGGCATATTCTTCGGCTTGCTGAGCACATAGACCGGCATTATAAATAACGGCGGTGTCGATGGAAACTTCTCCGTTTGCTGTCAGTATCGGCGAACTTTTTATTTCAAGTACTCTTTTGAAAGACGCCAAGGCCTTTTTAAACTCTTTTGCATTGTAAAGTTCAGCAGCTCTGTTGGTGAAATCGATCGCTAAATTCCGATATTGAATTGCCAGCTTTTTGGGATATTTTTTCTTCACATCCAATTCGATTACTTTTTGATAAGCTTCCCAGGCTTTTTCTACAGCTTCGGAATCTAATTTTTTGTAATCTGCGACAGGACTTTCATATAGGGCCTGATAAATCTGGCCTTTAGTGAAATAAGCCTTATCCCAGGCGACACAGGATTCATGTCCCATCGCTTCATCGATTAATTTTTTGGCCTGATCCAATTTACCCGAAGTCAGATAACTGATTGCCTGAGTTACTTTTCCTTTTTGTGCATACGTAAAAGTCGCACAAAAAAGTAAAATCATAATAAAGGATAATTTTCTCATAAGTATAAATTTTACATTAATTTATGTTTCTATTCCACGTATTTTACGTGATCTTGGTTACACATTTTCTTCAGACTGTCCGTTCGGCTCTGCTTCTCCCCTTTCTTCCTCGGCAACTACCTCACTATTCTCTTCCTCTTTCGCGGCAGAAACTTTCGCTACGGCAGCAATCGAATCCTCATTTCTTAAGTTGATCAGTTTCACTCCCTGGGTATTCCGTCCCATCACTCGCAAAGAAGAAACTTCAAGCCGGATAGTCAATCCCGAGCGATTGATAATCATCAGGTTATCTTCATCCGTTACATCGATCAACGCAATCAGATTACCTGTTTTTTCAGTCATATTGATAGTCTTGACCCCTTTACCGCCCCGATTAGTGATCCGATAATCTTCGATCGCCGAGCGTTTGCCGAAGCCATTTTCGGATACAACCAGAATATTGGCATTATTAGGCTCGACACAAACCATACCGATCGCTTCGTCGTCGTCGTCCATCCAGATTCCTCTGACTCCCGAAGCGGTACGTCCCATCGGCCGCACCTTAGACTCGGGAAAACGAATGGCTTTACCGGATTTTACGGCAATCATGATGTCATTCTCTCCATTGGTCAGCTTAGCTTCCAGCAACTGGTCGCCCTCTTTGATGGTAATGGCATTCACTCCATTCTGACGGGGACGTGAATAAGCCTCCAGTGTTGTTTTCTTAATGATACCTTTTTTGGTACACAATACGATATAATTGCTGTTGATATAGTCATAATCTTTTAAATCCAGCAGATTGATATAAGCTTTCACTTTATCGTCCGGTTCTATATTCAATAGATTCTGGATTGCCCGTCCTTTGGATTGTTTCGTACCTTCGGGTATTTCGTATACTTTCAGCCAGAAACATTTTCCCTTTTCTGTAAAGAAAAGCATGGTATTGTGCATGGTGGCCATAATCATATGTTCCAGGAAGTCTTCATCCCGTGTAGCCGAACCTTTCGATCCGACTCCTCCCCGGTTCTGCACTTTATATTCGGACAACGGAGTACGTTTAATATAACCCATATGAGAAATCGTGATCACCATTTCTTCATCTGCATAAAAATCTTCCGGATTGAATTCTTCGGAAGCATAAACGATATCTGTCCGGCGGTCGTCCCCATACTGTGCTTTTACAGCCAACAACTCGTTCTTAATAATCTCCATTCTCAGTTCGACATGGGCCAGAACGTCGTTCAAATGAGCGATCAGTTTTTCGATATCTTCATATTCGGCCCTTAATTTATCTTGTTCCAGCCCTGTCAATTGCCCCAGACGCATAGCGACGATTGCTGCTGCTTGTTTGTCTGTCAGACTGAACGCATCCATCAAGGCAGTCTGAGCGTCCTGAGGCGTTTTTGAAGCCCGGATCAAACGAATCACTTCGTCGATGTGATCGGAAGCAATGATCAGACCTTCCAGGATATGTGCCCGTTCTTCCGCTTTTCTCAATTCGAATTGAGTACGACGAACGACCACATCGTGCCGGTGTTCTACGAAGTAACGGATGATATCTTTCAGATTAAGTAATCTCGGACGTCCGTGAACCAAAGCGACGTTATTTACTCCGAAAGAAGATTGGAGGGCGGTATGCTTCAATAAAGTATTCAATACCACATTCGAAATCGCATCTTTCTTGATATCGATAACGATACGCATTCCTTCCCGGTCGGATTCGTCATTGATATTCGAGATACCGTCGATTTTCTTTTCGTTGATCAGGTCGGCAATCCGGGAAATCAACTCTGCTTTGTTGACCATATAGGGGATTTCGTGAACGATCAACTTTTCCCTACCGTTCGGCATCACCTCTACCGAAGTTTTCGGACGAATGACGACACGTCCCCTCCCGGTCAGATAGGATTCACGTACTCCACTGTATCCGTAGATCGTTCCACCGGTAGGAAAATCCGGAGCTTTAATAATTTTGATCAGCTCTTCGATGTCGATATCGTTATTATCGATATAAGCACAAATAGCATCTATAGCGTCTTTGATGTTGTGAGGCGGCATATTGGTAGCCATACCGACGGCAATCCCCGAGGCTCCGTTCACTAATAAATAAGGTATACGGGTCGGAAGAACTGTCGGTTCTTTCAACGAACCGTCGAAGTTATCCATCATATCGACGGTATCCTTGTCGATATCGACCAACATATCTTCAGTAATTTTCGCCATACGTGCTTCCGTATAACGCATTGCAGCAGGACTATCCCCGTCTACCGAGCCAAAGTTTCCCTGACCGTCCACCAACGGATAGCGCAATGACCATTCCTGTGCCATCCGGACCATAGCCATGTACACGGAACTATCGCCGTGAGGATGATACTTACCCAACACCTCTCCTACAATTCTAGCTGACTTCTTGTATGGTTTACCCGAGGTCAATCCCAATTCATCCATACCGAACAAGACTCGTCTATGAACGGGTTTCAGACCATCACGTACATCTGGTAAAGCCCGCGAAACAATCACCGACATTGAATAGTCAATGTAAGATGATTTCATTTCCTCTTCAATGTTGATTTTAATAATTTTTTCTCCGCCGTTTTCCATCTATATTTAAATTACTGTTAATCAAAGAAATAAAAGGGAAAACCACACTGTTTTTCCCTAATTCTGTAAAAATCACACAAATGTAATAAATTCAGACATTATAAAAGAAATTTACCTCTTCTTTTTACGATCGATTTTCGAAAATCTCCCGATCAGGAATTTCAATTTCCAGGGTATCGTATGCTAATTTTACCTGAACAGGCAACTCTTTCGATACCTCTGCCGAAAGTCCCATTTGATGACCGATATGGGTCAAAAAAGCACTTTTAGGCTGGATACGGGCTATCATGGTAAGTGCTTCTTCTAAATTGAAGTGAGACATATGCAATTCCTTGCGAAGTGCATTTATTACCAGATATTCTACCCCCTTCAGCCGTTCCATGGAAGAGGCCGGGATTGTTTTTGCATCGGTGATATAAGCAAAATTACCGATCCGAAATCCCAGTACGGGCATTTTATAATGCAAAACCGGAATAGGAACCACTTGAATATCATCTATGTAAAAAGGCCGGTCGTCGATCACATGATAGTTGATTTCAGGCACACCGGGATAACGGAAAGCTGCGAAGGCATAAGAGAAATCTTTGTATACAACTTCCCGGGTTCCCTCGTTACCGTATACGTCGACAGCTCCTTGTTTCACCCAATTGAAAGCCCGCACATCATCCAAGCCACCGATATGGTCTTTATGGCCATGGGTCAGTAATATCGCCCGCAGGTCTTTCACCTGACTCCGGAGCATTTGATACCGGAAATCGGGTCCTGCATCTATAATAATTTTCTTTCCTTTTATATCCAGCATGGCAGAAGCTCTCAGCCGTTTATCATGTGGATCGGCTGAACGGCATACCGGACAATCACAAGCAATCACGGGAATACCCTGTGATGTTCCACTTCCCAGAATAGTTAATTTCATACAGTCTTAAATTGTCTCCACAAAGATAACATATATTACAAAATTGGTGTTACCTTTGAACAGATTTTAATTCCTAAAATGTCTATCGATTTCTGAATTTTAATATGGGAAAATTATTTCTGATTCCCAATACGTTGGGAGATTCAAATATCCATGGGGTGTTACCTTCCGAAGTGATCGCCCGCATTAAAAATATAAAAATATTCGCCAGCGAAAACCCCCAAAATACCCGTCGTTTCTTGAAACAGATCGATAAATCGATTGTTTTGGAGAAATTGACTTTTTTGGAATTAAACGAACATTCGGATCGCAAAGCAGTCGAAGCTTGTTTGCCTTACCTGGAGAAAGAGGATGTCGGTATTATTTCAGAGGCCGGTTGTCCGGGAATCGCAGATCCCGGAGCAGAATTGGTCGCTTTAGCCCATCGGAAAGCGATTCAAGTTGTGCCGCTGGTCGGTCCATCGTCGATTTTGTTGGCTTTAATCGCTTCGGGCTGTAACGGCCAGCATTTTTCATTTAACGGTTATCTGCCCGTAAAGAGCCCCGAAAGAAATAAAGCCTTAAAAAATTTTGAACGCCAGTCACAAGCTGAAAACCGAACCCAGATTTTTATCGAAACCCCTTACCGGAATCTGAAGCTTTTTGAAGAAATGCTTCAAGTATTACATCCTCAAACTTTACTTTCGATAGCTTGTGATATTACTACTGAAAATGAATATATCAGAACAATGTCTATTCAGGATTGGAAGAAACAGAAACCGGATATCAATAAACGGCCGGCAATCTTTCTGATCTATGCTTCTACCGGAATTAAAACCCGCTGACCGGAAACAACCTGCAAAAAATACCGTAAACCGAATATGAACTAAAATATTTCGTTTATGGAAAAATCTATCAGAATCGCCCAGATTCTTGGCGATAAGCAAGAATATTATTTAGGACATTCTTGTAAAACGATCGACAAATCACTTCTCTACACTCCAGGGCCTGATGTTATTGAAAAGGTTTGGATGAATAGCGACCGGAATCTCCCGACCCTGAATAATATGCGGAGATTGTTGATGCAGGGAAGATTGGCCAATACCGGATATGTATCCATTTTGCCGGTAGATCAGGGGGTCGAACACACGGCAGGGGCTTCTTTCGCTCCTAATCCGCTGTATTTCGATCCGGAAAACATCGTTAAACTAGCTATTGAAGGAGGATGTAATGCCGTTGTTTCTACTTTCGGAGTTTTGGGGAGTGTCGCCCGGAAGTATGCCCATAAAATACCGTTTGTAGTAAAAATCAATCACAACGAACTTCTTAGTTATCCCAATTCATACGACCAGATTTTATTCGGTCAGGTCAAAGAAGCCTGGGATATGGGAGCCATCGGAATCGGTGCGACTATTTATTTCGGTTCACCGGAAAGTCGCAGACAACTGGTCGAAATTGCGAAAATATTCGGTCAGGCGCATGAATTAGGTATGTTTACCATTTTATGGTGTTATCTGCGGAATCCGGCATTCAAAAAATTCGGTAAGGATTATCATGTTGCAGCCGATCTGACCGGGCAGGCAAATCATCTGGGCGTGAGTATAGAAGCAGATATCATAAAACAGAAACTTCCCGAGAACAACGGTGGTTTTTCTGCCTTGAATTATTCTAAATCCGATCAACGGATGTACACTGAATTAACCTCCGAACATCCGATCGATCTATGCCGCTATCAAGTGGCTAATTGTTATATGGGACGTATCGGCCTGATCAATTCGGGCGGGGAATCCCACGGGGAAAGTGACTTAAAAGAAGCTGTCATCACCGCTGTAGTCAATAAAAGAGCCGGCGGTATGGGCTTGATTTCAGGCCGAAAAGCCTTCCAAAAACCAATGGCTGAAGGAGTTCAATTATTACATGCCATACAGGATGTCTATCTGGATTCCCATATTAAACTGGCTTAAATATTAGAAATGGACAGATTTTCAATTTATAAATTCCTTGGATCCTACAGGACTGGCACTTTATTTCCGATCGGTCACACCAGCAACCGTAGAGACACGTCTATAGGGTCCAGGGAATTGAGGAACTTTAAACAAAAAAGATTCACTTTTTTTGTCCTTGTTTGGCTACTGCTTCCATCAATTTCTTAATTTCTTCGGGATCTCCCAGAAAATAGTCGTTGATCAGGCGAAGGTCATTGTCGAAATCAAAAACATAAGGTACGGCTGTAGGAAGGTTCAAACCGACGATATCTTCATCGGAAATATTTTTCAGGTATTTAATGATTCCTCTCAAGCTGTTTCCGTGCGCAGTAACCAAAATTTGATCGATATGTGTCAATGAAGGAAATATTTCTTCTTTCCAATAAGGTAAGATACGTTCGACAGTATCTTTCAAAGATTCTGTTTCAGGCAATAAGGCTGGCGGTACATCTTTATATCTGGGATCGAATCGGGGATTCCGTGGATCTTCCGGTGATAAAGCCGGGGCCGGAATATCATAACTTCGCCGCCAGATCAATACTTGTTCGTCACCGTATCGGGCAGCAGTCGTACTTTTATTGAGTCCTTGCAGAGCCCCGTAATGTTTTTCGTTCAGCCGCCAGTTTTTCTCTACCGGAATCCAATCCTGGTCTAAACGGTCGAGTACATAATTCTGTGTTTTAATGGCTCTTTTCAGATAAGAAGTATAGGCTTTGTCGAATACAAATCCCTTTTCTTTCAGTAAATCTCCGGCTTTGATGGCTTCTTGAATCCCTTTGGGAGATAAATCGACATCCGTCCAGCCGGTAAATTTATTTTCCTGATTCCACAGACTTTCTCCGTGGCGTAATAAAACGATCCTTTTCATCCTATTTCGATTTAATGTTTCTAAATCATACGATGCAAGGCCCGTCAGAGTTTTATATCCCGCAGGTAAAGCTTACCCGCGGGATGTGGGATTATTTTTTGAAATATCTGTTGTACAGACCTTCAAACCCTTTTCCATGACGGGCTTCGTCTTTACACATTTCATGAACGGTATCGTGGATAGCATCCAGGTTGAGTTTTTTAGCCAGCGTAGCGATTCTCTTCTTGTCTTCACAAGCACCGGCTTCAGCTTCCATTCTTTTTTTCAGGTTGGTCTCGGTATCCCAGACACATTCGCCGAGCAACTCACAAAATTTAGCTGCATGTTCTGCTTCTTCCCAGGCATAACGCTTGAAAGCTTCCGCCACTTCCGGATAACCTTCCCGGTCTGCCTGACGACTCATAGCCAAATACATCCCTACTTCGGTACATTCTCCAGTGAAATGAGCTTTCAGTCCTTCTAAAACTTCAGCATCTACTCCTTTAGCTACACCGATCACATGTTCGTCTGCAAAAGTTAAAGCACCTTCGGTTTCAACCAATTCTTTGAATTTACTTCTTGGAACTTTACACTGAGGACAGAATTCAGGAGCTTCTTCACCTTCATAAACATAACCACATACCGTACAGATAAACTTTTTCATAACGTCTTGATTTTATTGATTAATATAATTTAAAGGGGGTACTACCCTGCCGTTTTATTTCTACAAGCTTTACAATATCCTTTATAATAAAGATGGGTTTCCGTGACATACAAATCCCCGATCTGTTTGGTATTTAATAATCCTATTTTTTCAACCGGAATATCGAACACCCGATTACACGCACAACACTGGAAATGAGCATGACAGGAAGTATCGATGTCGAACCGAACATTTTTATCGTCGATAACCAGTGGAAGTACCGCTCCTTGCTCGGCAAACAGACGCATCGTATTGTATACCGTCGTTTTAGACAAAGTAGGTACTTGGATACACAATGCATGATATATATCGTCGGCAGTAGGATGAATACGGTTTTCCATCAGATATTCTACAATAGCTATCCGTTGCAAAGAAGGTTTAATCCCACACTTTTCCAAATAATCCCGTGCATTGATATTTGTATTCATTGTTAAATTGTAATCATTACAAATTTATAACGAATACAAAATTACAACTTTTTTATAAAAAACAAAAATTTCAATGTTTTTTAGAGGAAAAAATTAATCTGCTATTTTTACTCTATCCTTCCATTTTATTTGTAGTTTTGTAACATGTTTTTTCTGGGAATGTCAGCACACCTATTTATTTACCTGCTGGTTCCGGCCTTTTTGATCGTGTGTTTTTATTTCAGAGGCGCTGCAGGTAGTCCGGAAGTCGATCCAATACTCCCGGAAGCTGTTGTGTATCAACAAACCGGAACATCTTCTTTTGAAAAGGCTTACTTTTATCAGGTTGAAAAACAAGAACAAGAAACTTATTCCAAGGCAGAGGTATTCTGTGACTGCAAGCCGGATCTTCCGTTATTTCAATCCGTTTTTTACCTCTCTCCTGCCCTTACCCACCTGCTTTTACGGGCACCTCCTGCAACTGTTTAAACTTATTTATTCGGCTGCCCGAATTTTACCAACATCGTTTTTTAATTAAAAAAAATTCAATATGCGTTTTATTTTTTGCATTATTGGTGTATTACTATATAGTGGACTTTCTGCGCAACAAATGTCCGTTTTATCGACGGATTCCACCTACAATATAGTAAGAGAATTACAAGAAGTAGTCGTTACCGCCGAAAAGAGAGAACTGAATCCAGGTGATATTCCGACCGCTTTAACGGTCATTACCCCCCGTTCTATTCCCGGAGAGAACAATCCGGATTTACGGAATATTTCCGGAATAGTTCCTAATTTTTATATGCAGGAAGGAGGGTTAAAATTATCAACTCCCCTCTATATCCGCGGTATCGGTACTGTTTCGGGTACCCCACCTGTCGGACTTTATGTAGACGGTGTACCCGTATTCGATAAGAACGCCTTTGTCTTCGATTTATACGACATCCGGCAAATCGAAGTGCTGCGCGGACCTCAAACGACCTTGTACGGGCGTAATAGTATCAACGGTTTGATCAATATAAACACCAATCCCCCGTCGGATGTATTCGCTGCACAGGTAAAAATAGGATATTCCAGTTACCGGTCACAAAATTATAATTTAGTCCTGAACCTTCCCTGGAAACGTTTATATAATAAATTGTCTTTCTCGTACAATAAGTCTGAAGGCTATTTCAAAAATCACTATGAACAAGACCGGAAATCCAATCCTTCGGACTCCTATAATATTCGTTATCAGGGGAATGTATTTACGAAAAATAACTGGAAAATTGGTTTCGGTATAAACTTCAACCATTCCTTCGACGGAGGTTATGCCTATGCTGCGATCGATTCGTTGAAAGTACATCGCTATACGGTAAATTACAATATACCTTCTTCTTATAAGCGCGACCTGCTTTCTTCCTATCTGAATTTGAAAAAGAAATGGCAAAGACTTGCTTTTAATACGGTCACTTCTTATTCCCGGACGCAGGACAGACAGATGCTCGATGCAGATTTTACTTATCTGGATGTATTCGATAACGGTAAAAAATCCAGGCAGAACTTACTGACTCAGGAGTTCAATATCCAGTCGAATGAAAACCGGCATGTCGATTGGACTGCCGGGGCTTTCGGTTTTTATAAAGATCTGACGAATCGTTATCTGGCGACCTTTGGGAAAGACAAGGCTTATTTATTGCCCATGGCTTTGGATAACGCTAAGTACCATAATAATACGGTAACCTGGGGAATAGCCGGATACGGTCAGGTAACCCTAAAGGAAATATGGCCGGGTATGTCCCTGACGGCAGGTTTGCGGTATGATTACGAAAAATCGGAATTGAACTACCGGGATAGTTTGTTGTTCAGTGGACAACAACAATATACAAGTTACCACGATTCGAAGGAAGATAAAGGTTTTAAAACCTGGTTACCCAAGTTTTCACTTTTACAGAGATGGAACGATAACCTGTCTTTATATTTGAGTGTTTCTAAAGGCTATAAAGCCGGGGGCTACAACATTATCGTCAATGAGATGAGCTCACAGGTGGTCGATCTCCGCTATGATGAAGAGAAACTTTGGAATTATGAGATCGGTATGAAATATTTCAGTTCCGATTATAAATTCAATCTGAATGCTGCTCTGTTCTACATCGATTGGAAAGACCAGCAGATCTTCGTCATGGGAATGATGGGACCTGGCATAAAGAATGCCGGTGATGCTCATAGTCTGGGAGGTGAAATGGATTTGCGCTGGGAATTTTTGCCTAATCTCACTTATATACTATCGGCCGGATATAGCCATGCTGAATATTACCACAATCTGGATAAATCCCATGAAGGCAATCGGATCGTCATGGCTCCTGAGTTTACAGGCAATACGGGTTTCATTTACCAGAAAGCGGTTAAAACTTCCTGTTTTCGTTCATTTGCCGCTTCAACGACTGTGACTGGATTCGGGACACAATATTTCGATGAAGCCAATCTGCTGAAACAAAAACCTTATTTTTTGTGGAATCTGGATCTTTCTATTTCGGGTAAATACGCCGATTTTAGGATATGGGGGAAGAACATACTGGATAAAGCTTTCTTTACTTATATGCTGAACAATCCTGTCGGTCAAAAATTACCGATCTATAACGATATGGGACAATCCGGAGCCCCTGCCCGCTTCGGTGCTTCTGTTACTTTTAAAATTTAATTATTAAAACTTTGAATATGAAAACATTAATCTCTTTATTCCTGATAAGCTTTGTTGCGTTTTGCACGATATCCTGTAACGACGACGATAAGGATACACCCGATCTGGCCAATAGATACGGGGCATACGAAAAACCCCATTTTGCATTCGAGTATGCCAGCGATACCATTCGTATCGGCATGAAACCGTATTATGAAAAGAAAATCGCTGTGACAGAGTTTAAAGCTATGTTCAATGCCATGGCAACCGAAAAAATGGGAGCCTATTTCAAGGGAATCCAGTTTAAAGAAAATAAGCAGCTGATCATTTCAGCCCGGATGAAAGATGGTGACGTGTACAATCTCCCCGGAACCTACGAGTTATCGGGTAATTATTTGCAGATTACTTTAGACAAAGAGGTCATGGCGCATCTGATGGGAGATAAAGCGGCCAATATTCCTGCTATCAGTTTCAGGTACGATATCCGGGGAAAACAGATGACGATGTATTTCGATAAAGTTTACCTTCAGGTGATTTATTCCATGATGGAAAATCAGATTGCCGCTATGATCGTCGATATGATGGAAATAGATTTCAGCCAGATGCCGGAAGGCATGGAAGCCATGATTATGAAAGAGGTAAAAAATCAGCTGGGAGAAATTTTGACACAAATCCGTAAAATAGAAATCGGCTTTGTACTTATGTTGGATGAGTTGGATTATGCATAACAGAGGATTACAAATACAAAAAAAACGGTTGAAATACTCATTCAACCGTTTTTTTTGTATTACTTTAGAAACATTGAATTTTATCGTTACGTATTAATACTAATATCAACTATCAAATCTTATTTATTATGAATACAGAATCTTGTCATTGCGGTTTGCTTTCATGCAAAGAAGTTAACACCAGAGATAAAGACAATAAGTTTACCCTTCAACCTCTGCCCTACGCAGAAAATAGTCTGGAACCTTATATCAGCGAAAAGACGGTCAAATTCCATTATGGTAAACATTTGGCTGCTTATATCGACAATACCAACAAATTGAAGGCCGGAACTCAATTCGACGATCAGCCGATCCATGAAATCATCAAGAAAGCGTCCGGCGGTTTATTCAATAATGCAGCTCAGGTTTTTAATCATTATTTTTATTTCGAAGCCCTGCACCATTCCGGAGCACAGGCTCCCCGAGGCAAATTAAGCAATCTGCTGGAAAAAAATTTCGGCAGTTTCGAGGATTTCAAGGAAAAATTCACCCAAGCCGGAACGGCTCTCTTCGGATCAGGCTGGGTATGGTTGGTACAGGAAGATGATAAATTAGAGATTTGGCCGGCTCCGAATGCCGAAAATCCATTGAAAAACGGTAAATATCCCTTGTTAACCATGGATGTCTGGGAGCATGCTTACTACCTCGACACACAAAATGCAAGAGCAAAATACATTGAAAATTTCTGGCAAATAGTCAACTGGGAAGTTGTAGAGAAAAGAGTAAAATAAAAAACAGAACTAAAAAAACGCTCATCTGCCCCAAAGCTTAGACAGATGAGCGTTTTTTTTAATCGGTAACAATGACCATCTCGTCGATCAGATGACTGGCTCCGGCTAATTTATCGATGATAAAAAGGACATAGCGGATATCCACCGAAATGTTCCGGCATATTTCAGCGTCATATTGCATATCCGACATCACGCCATCCCAAGCCCGGTCGAAGTTCAGACCGATCAAGTGGCCTTCGGCATTTAAAACCGGACTACCGGAATTTCCACCGGTAGTATGATTGGTGGCTATAAAACAAACCGGAATTTCTCCGTTTTGGGTATAATTTCCGAAATCTTGATTCTGATAAATCTCTCTCAACCGTTGCGGAACATTATAATCATAGATTTCAGGATTATCTTTTTCCATAATCCCATTTAAAGTCGTATAATGTTTGTAATAAACCGCATCACATGGCGAATAGCCCTGTACTTTTCCGTAAGCGACCCTCAGTGTAGAGTTGGCGTCTGCATAAAAGGTTTTATCCGGCTGCATTTCCATCAAACCGGCAAGCCAAATTTGATTTAAGCGGGTAATTTCTTTTTCTATTTTAGCTAATTCGGGAAATATATTTTGCGCATAAAAAGTATTCATCGAAAGCGATAGACGGTAAGCCGGATCTTTCTCTAACTTTTTATAGGTATCCGGAGTAGCTTGCGCGATGAGTTTCATCGTATTTTCCTGATCTGCAAGTATAGATTTAGAGAAAAGCGTCTGTACATAAGCTTCGATGCCTTTTTTCCGGTTAGCCAGTTGCACTTCTTCCGGAATCCAGTCCGGAGTCAGGTTCTGATTATAAAGCCGCAACATCTCCACCAGGATTTTCTGATCGGTAGCTGCATCATAATCCTTATAAAACTCCTCAGCTTCTGCTTTCAGTTGCTCTTTGGCTTCCTCTAGCTTTTCGGCAGAAACGTTCAGTTTTTTATAAATATCGGCTGCCCAGCCAACGATCTCGGCACCTCGTTTACCGGCTTCATTAAGATAAGAAGCGGCCAGTATCAGGTCTTTTCTCTTCTGATAGAGTTCCTTGTACTGATTCAGTAAGCTATTGTATTCTTTTTTATCTGCAGCCCATTGTAGAAATTCTTTTTCCTGCTGTTGTTTCAAGGCAATCGTATTGAATCTTTTCAGCCCTTTGGTTTCTCCCTGCCACTTTTTCCAGGCATTCGCAACACTGGCAGCTTTGGAAGCATATTTGATCCGCAGCAATTCATCCGATTCCATGGCGTCGTTGATGATATTCAATTTTGCCGTACGGATAGCTATCTTATGCGGATTTTCTATGTTCTGAAGCTGTTCTATCGCATAAGAAGTCAGGTATTCATTAGTAGTCCCGGGATATCCGAAAACCATCGTAAAATCTCCTTCCTGTACCCCTTTATTGGAAATTTTGAAGAAAGTCGCCGGACGGTAGGGTTTGTTGTCGGCCGAATAAGCCGCAGGTTCATTATTCGCATCGGCATAGATACGCAATACCGAAAAATCTCCGGTATGTCTCGGCCACATCCAGTTGTCGGTATCTCCTCCGAATTTACCGATAGCCGATGGTGGTGCGCCTACTAAACGAACGTCTTTGTAAATTTTAAATACCGACATAAAATATTGATTCCCATTAAAATATGGCTTAATATTCGCCATTAGGTTAGTCCCTTTGACTGCTTCTGCTTCCAATTGTTTACAAATGGAGGTAATCTTTGCATTCTTTTCTTGTTCGGTCATTTCCGGAGATAATTGTGCCTTCACTTTTTCAGTCACATCCTCCATGCGGACTAAAATAGAAGCTGTCACTCCCGGATTAGCCAATTCCTCTGCTTTGGTCTTAGCCCAAAAACCATCTCTCAGGTAGTTGTGTTCCAAACTACTGTGGTTCTGAATCATGTCGAAGGAACAATGGTGATTGGTTACTACCAGTCCTTCGTTGCTGATGATTTCACCGGTACAAAAATGAAAAAAAGGCTGCCCTTCCCGACCCAGACCGATAACGGCATCTTTTAAAGAGGCTTTATTAATATCGTAAATATCTTCTGCGGTCAGTTTGAACCCCTCTTTTTGCATGTCTTCGATATTGTATTTCTTCAACAACATGGGAATCCACATGCCTTCGTCGGCATAACAACCTATCCAGCTCATCCATAAAGCCAGAACTAAAAACAGAGCTTTTTTCTTCATAGATTTGGTTTTATTGTTTATAATTTATGTTATGATTTCTTCGGAAAACGTCTCAAAGCTTCGTACAGTTGTTGAACCGGTAGTCCCATGACATTATAAAAAGAACCTTCTATTCTTTCAATCCCGATGTAACCGATCCATTCCTGTATTCCATAAGCACCTGCCTTATCGAAAGGTTTATAGGTATCTACATAACAGGTAATTTCCTGATCCGACAAAGTTTTGAAATAGACGTCCGTATAGGCAGAAAAGGAACGGTGTTCCTGAAGCGTGGTCAGACACACTCCGGTGATAACCTGATGTTTTCTTCCCGATAATCGATGTAGCATTTCGATTGCATGTTCCCGGTTTTCAGGCTTGCCGAGTATCTTCGCATCCAAGCAGACCACGGTATCGGCTGTAATCAATAACTCACCTTCTTTCAGTTCCCCGTCGAACGCTTTGGCTTTCAAACCAGCCAGATATTCCGGAACCTCCTCTACGGCCAATCCCTCAGGCCAGATTTCTTCCGTATGTTTTAGTCTTACTTCAAACTTAAATCCGGCATCACACATCAACTGATGCCGTCTTGGAGAAGCCGAAGCCAATATTAATTTATATTCCATAGATCTTATTTTTATTATCCGATCGTTCAATCTGCAAAAATAAGGAGAAAGAAATGTCTTAAAAATACACTGACACCCAAACACAATACCATAATCAGACGAATCAGCCACAATTGGAAGCGTCTTTTCCGCTTACCGCTCAAGATGGAGATGATATATATCCCATAAGGAAGCAACAAAGCGAAGATGATGTAAATCAGTATGGCTAAAGAAGCTGAGAATTCGACGAAATAGGCCAGCACAGCCGAAATCATAGCTACACCTGCTAAAGCGGTAATAATTCCTTCTGCCGCCCTGATTCCCAACTTTACAGGAATGGTATGATTCCCGTTTTCCCGGTCTCCTTCTACCGTGTATATATCCTTATTGATCTCATACATCAAAGTATTCAAAAAGATAAACCAGGCGAATCCAAATACCCAATCGAACATGTATAAAAAATTCGTTCCGGTTTCGATGAGGAGTTCTGCATAAGCCATATTCAATAACGGAATTTCGTAAACGATAGCACTGATTGGAATCAAAGAAGCCAGTATACCCACCAACAAATTTCCCGTCAAAAAATATTTCTTGTAAGTAGAAGAATAGAACCAAAGGATTCCGGATACCAACAGGAACAGGATTCCGATTTTCCAGACTCCCACGGCAAATCCCAGATAAAAGGCGATAGAAACGGCAAACAGGTTAAGTACAGTATGTAACGATATGGCCACTCTCCGGCTAATGCTTTTTCCTACAACGACCTTTTTAATTCCTGAAATCCGATCGCTTTTGGTATCGAAATAATCGTTGATCACATAAGCCCCCGATATCAGACAGCATACGGCAACAACGAGCAGAAAAAACGCCCACCCGGTCATTTGTAAAGCCAATCCATTGATATCCAGCATCGGCCGAATGACCAGATAACGCATGGCATACATCGTCAGAGCTGCAAAAGCAATGGTACGAATCCGTATTAACCGAAGTATCTCATACATACTTACTTATTATTATATAAATAAACTTTTTCTTCAATTTACATGCTTTTTACATAACAGTTGGTATCCATCCAATCTCCCTTCGCTTTCAGCACCTGGGAAATAACATCTCTTACACATCCGTCTCCTCCAGTGATATCAGAAATATACCTGGCAACCGATTTGATTTCCTCGCAAGCATCCAGCGGGCAAACCGGTAATCCGACTTGGGTCATCACTTTATAATCCGGAATGTCGTCGCCCATATACATAATGGCTTCTTTGTCCAGCGAATAACGTTGTTCGATTTCTGCTAAAGCCTCTGTTTTATTAGCGACTTTGAGATAAATATCCTCCGGTCTGACTCCTAATTTCTCCAAACGTTCGCGTACGCCCGGTGCCCCACCTCCCGAAATAACGGCAATGATATACCCTTTCCGGATAGCGTACATAATGGCATATCCGTCTTTCGTACAGGAAGTTCTTATCAATTCTCCGTCCGGTGTGAGATTTTGGGATTGATGTGACAATACTCCGTCGACATCGAATACAAAAGCCCGTATTTTTTTAAGTTCGTCTTTAAAAAATTTCATTTTCTATTTTGATTACCACAAAGTTAACATTAAAGGTTTATTATCGCTCTCCGCTTTCTGTTCGGCAGACTTCAATACGGAAGCACGGATAGAATCAGAAAGTTGGGTATACAAATTTAATAATTTCCGGTTATCTTTCAGCATCGCCTTATGCATACCCAGGATCGACTCATCTCCCCGGCGGGCAGGACCTGTCTGGGCATTTTCGGGAGTCATCAGCATGACTTTGTGAGCCGTTTCAAAAATCAAAGGGCGTAATAAACTGAAATCCAATCCTTCCTGTTCCAAAATCTGCCCGGCAATACCGTATAAATGATTGACGAAATTATTGGCAAAGACTGCAGCCAAGTGCAAAGTTTTCCTTTTCTCTGAAGAAATTTCCTCTACTCTCACCGACAAGAGTCTTGTCAATCCCCGGAGCACTTCCAGAACCTCCGGATTCGAAGCCTCGATACACAAGGGGATCTCTTTAAAATCCAGATCCCTCTTTTTGGTAAAAGTCTGTAAAGGATACAAAACTCCGTAATAAGTGACATAGGGCTTAAAAATATCCATGGGCAAACTGCCGGACGTATGCAGGATTATAGCCTCTTTATTGATCCGGATACTCTTGAACAGTGAGAGTAATGCATCGTCACTTACACAAAAAATATAAATATCCCCATCCGGATAGATACCGAAAAGATCAGCAGTATAAGTAATACCGGTTTTCCTGCCTAATTCCCGGGCCGATTCGATACTCCGGCTATAAATCTGACACAAATTCAACCCTGCTTTCAATAAGGCAGGAGCTAAATGATGAGCGACATTCCCTGCTCCGATCAATATGATCCGTTTATCCTTCATTCTCAAATGCTATATTTTTCGGTTTTATCCGGCCTTCCTTCAAATGATTCACCAAACGCCGGCAAGCCTGACAAATATCCTGATAAAACACGTCGGCTATTAAAACTAATTTTCCTCCGGAATACTGTAAATGCTGATAACGACCGGCAGGATCTGCATGGTTTAAAAGCAACAAATCCCCTCCTGGAATAAATGTATGTGTCATTTGGTTGCGCAATTTATCATATAAATAAAGCTTATCGTTCAACAAACGATATCTTCCTCCGAACAACCGGTTTACACTATTTGAAAACCGACGGGAAGACTGTCCTTTCGCTTTCATCGGTTTATTGTCCAGAAAGCCGCCCAATACCTCGATCGCCTGTCCCATCAATACAAATGGCATATAAGAAATTTCTATTTCCTGCATTTTACCCAGCTCCCGGATAATCACCTCTTCCAGGAACAGCTCGATCTGTTGTATTTGTAAGCTATTCTCCATAAATGTGCCCAAAATTACGCCAAATTATTGAGAAACGGAAATAGGTATTTTGTATCTTTGTAAAAACTTATACGAATAAACGATTTGAATATTGTAAAGCCATGATTTTACAGAATAACCTTGTTACATCAGAGGCCGGATTTTCAGAAAAAATATTTGAAAAGGGCCTGAGCATATACGAAGTGATCCGGATTTTTAAAGGGAATCCCATCTTCTTAAAAGATAATCTCTTAAGATTGGATAATTCACTAAAAAAATCAAACATCGATATTCATGTGGAAGATTTAAACCTACCGGATAAATTGCAGCATTTTATCCGGCTGGAAAACATGACCGAAGGTAATCTGAAATACGTACTGCATTTTACATCGGGCAAACCGGATGAATATATTTTCCAAATTCCGCATGCTTATCCCACTTCCGAAGATTATAAACAAGGAGTTCCGACCCTGACTTATTCCGCCATGCGTGAAAATCCCGGTGTAAAATACATCAATACGGATTTACGGACACGTACGAACCGACTGATAAAACAAAAACAGGTGTACGAGGTCTTATTGGTCGATAAAGAAGGATATATCACAGAAGGTTCCCGTTCCAATGTGTTCTTTATCGGGGACAATGTCATCTTTACTGCCCCTTTAGAGTATGTTCTTCCCGGCACAAGCCGGAAAAGAGTATTCGATATTTGCCATAAACATCGGTTTCCGATCATTGAAAAGCGTATTCCTGTCTCTGAATTAGCCCGGTATGATGCTGCTTTTCTGTCCGGGACTTCTCCTCTAATTTTGCCAATCAACCGAATCGATGAACTTCGTTTCGATCCCGGATTACCATTATTACAAGAACTGATGAAATATTATTTCAGATTGCTTGAAGAGTGTTAAAGCCACTTTTAGGTAATATTAAGAAGTTTTTATTCCCCAAAAGTTTTATAAAAGTCATCTTTTTTATAATATTGCAAAATAATGGTATTAAAACTCGTTCGATGAGCATCTTGTGTATGAGATCCGCTCATTACAACATTAAAATAAGTAATGAAATATATTATATTGATACTGGTCGCCGGACTGATTATTTTTGTAAAGCCCTGGAGAATGAGTCTGGAAGAGAGTATATTTTCCCCGGCTGAAGATACGACCTTGTTATCTTCAACCCTTTCCTCCGATTCGCTTATGCTTTTCCCTGCAAATCAAGTTATTAATAACAATGACTCTGAATTGGACATCACCTTGAAATTCGATCGGATAATCCGAAAATTTATGCAAAAATGGGAAATTAAGGGAGCTTCTTTTGCTTTGATGAAGAACGATCGTTTGATTTATAGTAAAGGATATGGCTTTGCCGATGAAGAAGAAAACGTCCCCATGGATGTCATGCATGTTTTCCGGATAGCTTCTATCTCCAAGTTAATTACTGCCGTGGCTATCATGAAGTTGCAGGAAGAAGGTAAACTGACTTTACAGGATCGGGTTTTCGGTCCCGAGGGAATTTTAAACGATACCATTTTTTCAGATATAAAAGACCCCCGTACGACTAAAATCACCGTCGAAAATTTATTACGTCATCAGGGAGGATTTTCTATTGCCTACGGTGACCCCATGTTTTGTCCGGTTGAGATTGCCAGGAAAATGCAGGTACCTCCTCCTGCCGATCTGAATACGATGATACGATTCGTGCTTTCCCGAAGATTGGGATTTACTCCCGGTTCCGGAGCCCGCTATTCCAATATCGGTTACGGCATCTTATCTAAAGTGATAGAAAAGGTCTCGGGTGAAGATTACGAACTTTATGTAAAAAGACATATCTTGCGTCCTGCCGGTTGTTTCGACATGCATTTAGGTAAAAATCTGTATGATGATAAATTGCCTAATGAGGTAAAATATTATGAAGTTTCCAATGCAGAACAGATTCAGGCTTGTGATGGAAGCGGAAAATTGGTTGCACGTAGTAACGGTGGCAATAATATTGAAGAACTCTACGGTGCAGGTGGTTGGGTCGCTTCTCCAGCCGAACTTTTACGTTTCCTGGCAGTCATCGATAAAGATCCGGGTATCCCCGACCTGCTGAGTGATGCGTCGATCGACTACATGACCCAGGAAGTTCCCAGTGCCTACCCCATCGGTTGGATAGAGACGACTAGCCGGGGAGAATGGTTTCGTAGCGGTACATTAGCAGGTACCAGTGCATTGATGAAAAAGCAAAAAGACGGTTATTCGTGGGTATTCCTGACCAACACCAGCAGCTGGAAGGGCTCGCGTTTCCCTCATTACATCGACAATGCGGTAAGACAAGCTATGGCTTCTGTCCATTCATGGCCCGAACGCGATTTGTTTGAAATGCAACGATTCGATCATGAAAAACTTCTGGTTATTCGCTAATATCCTAAAATTAATATAAAATTGCTGCTTTTCTTTGAGTTTTGATTTCATTTTACAACTTTTGTAGTAAAATAATTAATAATCTAAACTCAACAGTGAAAGTATGTCATTTCAAATTTTAACCATCAATCCGGGATCGACCTCTACAAAAATTGCGATTTTTGAAGATGAAAAAGAGATCTTTTCCAAAACACTCCGTCATACAGCCGAGGAACTGAGTCCTTATGCAACCGTCGCTTCACAATTCCAATTCCGGAAGAATATCATTTTATCCGAATTGCAGCAAGCAGGTTGGGACATTCACGGCTTTCATGCAATCGTTGGCAGAGGCGGTTTAGTTAAACCGATCGAATCGGGAATCTATGAGGTAAATGATGCCTTGGCTCATGATCTGGAGTATCCGGTAATGGGAGAGCATGCTTCGAATCTGGGAGGATTGATCGCCCGGGATATCGTACGTGAAATGCATAACGGAACTAAAGCCTATATCGCAGACCCGGTTGTTGTGGATGAACTGGATCCGATCGCCCGGCTTTCCGGTCACCCTGCCCTTTCCAGGGTATCTATTTTCCATGCTTTGAATCAGAAAGTCATTGCACGAACCTATGCACGGGAAGTCGGGAAAAAATACGAAGAAATGAACCTGATCGTCGCCCATATGGGAGGTGGAGTCTCGGTCGGTGCACATTGTTGCGGACGTGTCGTCGATGTCAATAATGCCCTGGACGGAGACGGTCCCTTCTCCCCTGAACGCTCGGGAGGTCTTCCGACAGGTGCTTTGGTCGAATTGTGTTTTAGTGGAAAATCAAAGGCCGAAGTCAAGAAAATGCTGAAAGGGAACGGCGGAGTCGTTGCTTATTTGGGAACGAACGATATGCGGCTGGTGGAAGAGAAAGCACCGGTAGATGCAGAATATGGTATGATTCAGGATGCCATGTGTTACCAGATCGGGAAAGAAATCGGAGCTATGGCAGCTGTGTTGAAAGGGAAAGTTGATGCTATTTTACTGACCGGAGGTATTGCTTATGGCAAACCCATCACCGATTATATTACCCGTATGGTCGGCTTTATCGCCCCCGTGAAGGTTTATCCGGGAGAGGATGAAATGCGGGCTTTGGCTATGAATGGCCTGATGGTGTTACGTGGAGAAATGCAGGCAAAAACTTATGCCTGATTTTAGTTCCGATTTTAGGTTTTAAATAACTGCTAAGCTTCGATAGCCGTTTGTTTAAAATCTAAAATCGGCTTTTTCTTATCTGGCTCGGGTAAAAATATATCTTTCTGTATCCGAGATCTCTTTATTAAACTGAAATCCCTCCCACTCGAACCGGATTATTTCTTCCGGAGTTTCGAGACGATGAAGCAAAATATAACGGGTCATCGCTCCCCTGGCTTGTTTGGCATAAGTACGAATCGTTTCATATTTTCCATTCCGCCATTCCTGAAATTCCGGAGTTATCACTCTCACTTGTGCCCGGAGTTCTTTCTCATCGAAAGCTCCCCATACATCCAAACTGGCCAGATTGATCAATATTCCACCCGAACGCTTCACATCGCCGATCAGGGGAGCTGTTAGTTTGGGAAGCCAATATTCATACAAATTTTTCAGGTTCAGCCCTTTCAATTTTAACGTATATGCAAGCCGGTAAGCTTTTATCAGATCCAACGGGCGGAGTAAACCATACAGCACAGAAACAATCCGCAGGTGGTCCTGAATGTAGCCGAGATCGGCCACTGGAATCGTGTCGGTTTGCATGGTTTTGAACACACTCCCGTTATAGGCAAAAAGGGCTTGTTTCATTGGCGTGTCCGCCTGATCGAATTTTTGATAACGGTTGTAATTTTCCTCTGCCAGAGATTTGCTGACTTTCAGTAATTTCTGCAATTCTTCAACACCATATTGTTGCATTTTTCCAACCAACAGATCGGCATCTTGCTGAAATAAAGGCCAAGTAAACGGATAAGTATCTCCCAAAGTTTTCATATCCATAGTTTTGGCCGGCGAAAGGATAATGAGCATAAATTTCGATTTTAACTAACAAAAAATTTCCAATAAATTCATATTGGGTAAAGTTATGGATTTTTCACGGATAATAATTCGTTGTATTTAAAATAATAGCTTATCTTTGCGAGGTATTTGAGAATTGAATCAGTTTGTATTTAAAGCGACTTGCCTTCATGTATAATGTATCGTTAAGTAGACTTTCCTTCAGCTATCAACCTCATTTCGAATTTATTTTTAGACAATAAAGTTTTATACTTAATGAACATTTACATTTCAAATTTAAGTTATGCCGTAAATGATGGCGACTTAAAAGATTTATTTGGGGAATATGGAGAAATTTCCTCTGCAAAGGTAATTACTGATCGTGAAACCGGTAGATCACGTGGCTTTGGTTTCGTAGAAATGGCTGACGATGCACAAGGACAAAAAGCTATCGACGAACTGAATCAGGCTGAATATGATGGAAAAGTAATCAACGTAACTGTAGCTCGTCCTAGAACAGAACGTCCTGCAGGAAATCGTGGCGGTTTCCACCGTAACAACAACTTCAACGGTGAACGCAAAGAAAGAAGATACTAAAGTTGTGGAGGCTGTCTCATTCTGAACTGCACCCCGAAAGTTAGACATAAAACTTTTGGAGTGCAGTTCAGAAGTAACGCAGCCCGGTATTTTAAAGTTTATAAATTCTGTAGCCCCTGCGGTACCTTCTTAACGGAACCTCCGATCCCGATCGGCCATACCAATGGCTGTAAAAAAGCATCCGCAGGGTTCAGGAACTTTATAAACCTCTCTATTCCCACCCTTCATTTTGTCGCCATCCCATGTTTTCAGCTTCTTGAGGATTGAAAGGTAAAGCCCAACGGGGATCATCGGGAGTGATAACCAATTCGGTTACGGAATTCGGGTCGGTAATATCGGAGAGTATCTTGCGCCGGATAGCGATACCTGCATTTTCCGCTCCATTCAACCGCTTGATATCAAAAAAACGCCATTCTGCGCCCATTTCACGCATACGTTCATCCAAAATGTCCTGCACATTTCCACCGATATTATTGGCTGCATTTTCATTCATAAAGCGTGTTCGGCGGAGCATTTTCAATAGTTCGGCAGCCTCCCCGGTCTTTCCGCTACGAGCCAGACATTCGGCTTTGATCAGGTACATTTCTGCCGTAGTCATACCGATAATACTACATGTACCGTAATAAAAACGGCTATACGTATGACACCAGGCAGGTTTCAACCATTGCTGGTCAGACCATTTGATACAATTCCGGACCGTTTGTCCTTGGTACACCGGCATTGAGGAACCCGACGGTCATCGGGATGGTGGAACAGGCGCAGAACGGTGTCAGCGCACCGAATCAGGCTGCCATCACATTACCAAAAATGCCGCGTCCCGAAAGCCATTTCTTGATTTTTTCCTGCGGGATGTACATCAGGATGATTTCCACTGCCGCACTGATCAGCATGAACAGCGCAATCAGCTCAAACGTGATGAATACAAAGTATTCCAATGTTACAATTAAAGAGTTCATGTATGAATGATTTTATGAATTAAAAACTAAATCAGATTATTGAATTATTTGTCATTTTCAAAAGTTAATTTCCGCAACAACTATTAGATGGATTACGCTCTGTTTCCGATGGACAGCACGTCGCCGGCTGGGGCGAGCCGCAACAAGAAGACGGTTCTTCTGCGTTATCACTGTTTTCGATGTTTCCGCAGCAGCCTGAAGGAGTTATTTCCGTTTGTGATTGTGTAGAACAGCACCCCGAAGAAGTTGTTTCCCCTCTTCTGCCGACAAAAAGCAGTGCGGCTACTATCATTGCATTGTAAGAGGCAAGGAAACAAAGTCCGTCGAGTTCGGTGCGAAGGTCAACAACATACAGATAGACGGCATATCGTTCATCGAACACCTTTCGTTCAAGGCTTTCAACGAAGGTATACGCCTGAAGGACTGTATCCGCATGCAGCAGAAGCTCATGAATGTGAGGGTAAGATGCGTGGCTGCCGATTCC